>JADGDY010000090.1 GCA_016744655.1 Bacteroidales bacterium
GTATATATCTCAAAATGATTTGGAAAGTGATATTATCAATAGTCCAATTAAAGACGTCTTATTAGATTTCTTTGATGACCTAGAGCAAGATGAAATTATTGAAGCTATGCAAAAACGAAAAGCAAGCTTCATGTATGATTTTCTAAAAAAGAAAAAAGATGATTTGAAAAAACTTGATGGTGATTCTATATCGTTACCGTTGAAACGTTGTGTTGAAATAGTAGAAAAAATGCATAATGAAGCCAACTAAGCAGCAAGAATTAATTATTGACCATAATGGCTGTTCTGTAGTAATTGCTTCACCTGGTAGTGGCAAAACCTTTGTTTTGTCTAAGAAGATTAAACAAAATTTCAAGGAGCTAAAAGAACATCAGGGAGTAATTGCTATTTCATATACCAATAAGGCAAGTAATGAGTTACGGAATAGAAGTTTGTCCGATGGCGAAAATCCAATGAGTTCATTTTTCGGTACAATAGATAAATTTTACTTGTCCGAAATTATAATCCCATTTGGGAAACAAATATGGGGAATCCCTGAAAATGAGATTGAAGTAGATAAAATTGATTCCTTAGAAAGTGAGGATAAGGCACTTTTAAACTGGTTTAGTAGAGACTTGATGCTTTCTGTAGTTGAAGATTTTCAATTGGATATTCTAAAAGAGTTTTTTAAAAGAGGTCTTATACTTATAGAAACAATTGGTTTATTAGGAAATTATCTCTTTAGTATTTCTATAGCTTGCCAAAAATACTTAAAAGCAAGGTATAGATTTCTATATATTGATGAGTATCAGGATTCAGGTTATTATCAGCATGAAATGTTTCTGAAAATTAAGGAACTAGGTATTGTATCGACAGCAGTAGGCGATTTGAATCAATCTATTTACGCATTCTCAGGCAAAGACTCAAAATACTTAGAATCGCTAATATCAGATAAGTCGTTTAATTATTTTGTTCTAAACAAAAATCATCGCTGTCATCCATCTATTATTAACTATTCGAATTTCTTATTGAATCCCAAAACAGAATTAATGGATTGTGAAGACAATTTGATTTGGTTTATTAGAGCTGATGGTGCAGAAATCGAAATTGCTTCTTGGATTGATAAATATATACAACCGATACTAGATAGTTTTAAGCTAAAAGAGTATAATAAAATAGCGGTTCTTACGCGAACAGGTAGAACCGCAGAGTCTATTAATCAGCATCTTAAAACAAGTCATAAGCTATTTGTAAGTAACGAACTCGATTTAAATCTAAATGTATGGTCGGGCATATTTTCAAACCTACTACAATATTTACTTGACTCTAAACATAGATTTATAGAAGTAGTTGAGGCATTTACTCTTTATGAAAGGTTAAGTAGGAAAAAGAAGAATGAGCTTCTGGATTTAAAGAAAAAATTAGATAAAACGACGGTTTATGAGGACTTGAATTTAAATCAATTAAAAGATACTTTTATTCAAATAGCAAAAATTATTGCTCCTGAATCTGAAAATATAGACTCAAAGAATTTACTTGACACAGTCTTGAATAATAAGATTGAATTTTACTCCTATAAGCCTGCGAGTGAACATGAAGTAAATATTATGACATTACATAAGTCAAAAGGGTTAGAATTTGATATTGTGATTCATTTAGATTTGCATGAATGGGTATTTCCAAGCAAGAGACCAGGTCCAAATAATGACTTTAATAATCCTGTTTATAGTGACTGGCAACAAGATTTGAATTTACACTACGTTGGAGTTACTAGAGCAAAACAAGGATGCTTTTTAGTTTCAAGTACTAAGAGAACTAATTATCAAGGAGAAATTAAAAACGGAAAAGACTCTGATTTTATTTGGATGAATGATATAGAAAAATTGAGACATAAAGATGCCAATAACTAAGCCATGCACATTAAGCAAACGCACATAGCAACCGCACAACCAAATTTGCCTAAAGAGCATGCCTTCCCAGCGCACATAGTAACTGATAGAATAAAGCACGAAAACACATCGAGTAGACGGCTCCGCCAGAACTAGCTTACGGAGTACGCCTCTCACACCACCGTACGTACGGGTCTCGTATACGGCGGTTCTCTAAGTCATAGGAAATAGCGGATAGAATTTATGAGTAGGTGAAATGTTTTGAAATAGACTAGACAATGACTCATACCCTCTTCGCTCAAGTCGATTCAGTGTAATGGTGGTTCCAAGTATAGGGCTTTGGGCAACTGCCCAGCCTCCCATTCTTGTCCGACTCCAAGCATATGCTTGCCCATATGGAATTCCTAAGCGGATAAGGTTTTTACGCTTTCGTTCGGGTTTAGTTCACTGATTGTATTATTATAAGAAGTTCATGATTTACGCTGCGCTTCAATTCTTCCAATCTGCCCAAATGCAATACCGCAATCGGTTTACTCATGATATTATTTTATTTAATAGGTATTCGTGATTCGCTTTGCTTAATTCTTAACCAGCCGTCAATATTCATTAACTTTAGGTTTATGCTTGCATACTTGAAATAGTTAATCCATCCTCGACAAACCTGATTTAATTTCTCTATGCGCTTATCAAAGCTCATAGGGCTCGTTTTTCGGGTAATTAGTTTTAGTTTCATTTTAAGAGTTTTCCATCGTTTCTTCGTTACTATTAACTGATATTTTCCCTTTTCTCCCTTGCGATAGGTTGGAACAAATCCGTGGCCTAAAATCTGAAAGTTTACAGGTCGACGTATCCCACTTTTCTCACGGTTAATAGGTAGTTTCAGTTTGTCGCGTAAAAACTTAAACACTTCGTTCCCTTGAAACTTTGCTTTTGATTTTGTTTTACAATAAATACTAAAATCATCGGCATATCGAACAAATTTCATCCCTACATTTTCCATATATTCATCTAATTCATGTAAGACGATATTGGAGAGCAAAGGACTAATTGGACTTCCTTGCGGCACACTGGAATACCTAGTAATTTAAGGACAATTTTCATTAAGCCACTTTATTAATATTTCCTCTTAATTTCATTTCCATTTCTAAGGGCGTAAGATATCCCAAAGAAGAGTGTATTCTTTTCGTGTTATACCAATTAATATATTCTTTTATAGAGTTAAATAGCTGATTAAATGATGTAAACCTATATCTATACAACCACTCGTATTTTATTGTTTTAAAAAATGACTCAGCTACTGCGTTATCCCAACAATTACCTTTACGGCTCATGCTTTGAGTTATTTTTTGATTGAATGAGAGCAAATTGCTTATCATATTTGAAGCATATTGTACACCTCTATCTGAGTGAAAGATATGGTTTGAACTAATATCTCTTGTTCTTCGTGCTACTATCCAGGCTTTCATAATGGTGTTTTCTGTTGTCATATCTTCGCTTAAAGCCCACCCTCCCCCAATTCAAACTCAAAACAACATAGGCATCAAACTAAAATAACGTGCGTACATAAAATCATTTACATACGTAGATAAATCGATTTACGTGCGTACATAAAATCATTTACGTGCGCACGTAAATTTACCAATCCCTTATATTTTCAATACCAGATACTTACGTATATTAAATTAAACCTAGGCGAAAAATAAATAATCCCGTACGAAAAATAAATAATGAGCCTATATTAGTATAGTGTTATTATTTTAACAATTAGTATATTTATCTTTGAGGAGGCTGAAATAAAGCATTTTAGCTTCGATTTATCAATATATATTCACATTAAATTTACTTATTATGAAGTACAAAGTTATCCCGAGAAAAAATCCTCAAGATTCCAATGCCACACCCAAGTATTATGCTCAGATAGTCAGACCCGAGAGTATCACTATCGAAAAACTCTCCAAACGTATTGCTGAGATTTCTCCAGTGAGTGAGTTAGATACCCAATCTGTCCTGATTGCCTTTACCAAAGTATTACCAGAATATTTTATTGAAGGTGCTACAGTACAATTAGGTGATTTGGGTTATTTTCAAGCCTCCCTAAAAAGCCATGGTGCCGAAACTCCAGAAGATTTCACCTCCTCCCTCATCAAAGGCTTTGGGGTGAGTTACCGCTCTAGCTCTAAAGTAAAAGACCAATACAAACAGGTGAAGTATACCAAGGTCATTGAGTAATCCTCTTTTTTTTAAATGATTAATAATAGATGCCTCGGTATATCCGAGGCATTAATGGTTTCTGCCTAAAATAGGTTAAAACCAAGTTTAGGAAATAAATAGATCATTGTTTAAAAAAGAAAAAGATGGAAAATACAAAAACACCTAGTGAAATTAAAAATGAATTAATAGCTAGCTTATTACAAGATCCAAAAGAGTTTTCGAATACACAATTAAAAGAACTTTTTAATAATGAAAACTTCGATGCTAAAGATCTTCGATCACTTCTACTGCGGCTATTCGATAAAAATGAAGACATCATAAGAAATGATTCAAGTGCAGCTGAACGATTTATGGGACGCTTAAATAAGCGCAGTTTTAAAAAAAGAGAAAAGCTTTTCTGGAAGAGGATAAAGAAAGGAAACATTTCAAAACTAATTTTAGCAGAAGGTGATTCTTGGTTTGAGTATCCATTATTTATTACCGAAATTATAGACCATTTAAATAAAAGAAAAGACTATGCTATTAATAGCCTAGCATTTGGAGGTGATTGGATTTCAAATATACTTTATGAACAGCAATATATTGAAAAGCTATCTCTACTAAAACCAGATGTATTTCTTATTAGCGGAGGAGGAAATGATATCGTTGGCGGATACCGCCTAGCTCAATTACTTAACAAAAGAACAGAGATAAATATTCCAAACCATGTTGACCTGCATAGTTCAGAAGGGAAAATTGAATTTTCGAATCTTTGTTTCAATAATGAATTTCATACTCTCTTGAAGATATTCAAATTACAATACCATTTACTGTTCAAATCTATTGAACTAAAAACCGAAAAATTTAAAAATTTAAAAATAATTACTCAGGGTTATGATTATGCTATCCCATCTTCAAAAGCAGGTTTTGGCTTTAATATTAAATTAATTCTAAAGCCTATTACAAATCGTTTTATTGGAAATGGCAAATGGTTGAATACTCCGCTTTTAATGCGTGGGTATACAAATTCTAGCGAAAGAATTGCAATTATTTATGGGATGATAGAGTTTTTTAATGAATCCCTTATTGAGGTAGGTGAAGAATATAACAACGTTTATCATATTGACAGTAGAGGTCTTGTAGATCCTAAAAAAGGTTGGTATAATGAATTACATCCAAAATCACATGAATTTAAAAAAATTGCTTCTGTATTTGAAAAATGTATTGAAAGCTCAGATACAAACAAAAAAGTCTATCGGGTGATAAATGAATTAAACTAAAACTTAAAACCATGAACAAACTAGACATATTAAAGAAAATAAGAAAAGATACCAAGACCAATGTATCGATAGAAGAATTAGAACAAATTATTGACAGTTTTATTAAGACTTTTAGAGCAGAATCGGCAAAAGGAAAAGATTTAAACTTTGGTGATTGGCTGGTATTCAGCCCTTCTCCCACACTCGACATTTTGAAGCTTGTTAATGAAAACATTACAAAAATCTCTAAGAACACCAAAATAAAACATGGGGAAATACCAGGAATTAAAGCTGATACTGAAATTGATTTCATTGGTCATTTAGGATTATTTTCAAGAAAACATCACAAAAAATAAAATCATGAGTACATTAAATAATTATCAAAAGAGCTCGATAAAACTGAGCGAAATAACCAGATATGTGGTTTATGGACTATTAGGTATGGCCTTTGCTATTCTCACTTTACAAATAGGATTCTTTGAGGATAAAATTCCCGAGTTAAGGGTTTATCTTATTATCGTCATCATTCTATCTATTTTCTCATTACTCTTCGATTATTTAAATATCCTTTTTCAATATTTAAATTCGAGATATAAATACGTTCATAGCATTGATGTGGATGACATGGGAAAGTCTTGGTACTATAGACTCGGATTCTTTTGCTTCTATGCCAAACAAATCCTTATGTTTTTAGCTGTAATACTGCTTATTTTTGTTCTTGATAAACATTTGTAAAAGGAGTATAGCATTATTTGAGAACACTGGAATTTAAGTTTTTTAAATCCATATGAAAGTCTAAATACATTTTTGAATAAAGAAAAAAGCTCATAAAACCATCAGTTCAATGAGCTTTTTCTATTTTATTAAAGTATTAGATGCGTTCTAACAACACAATATTTTCCACATGGTGTGTTTGTGGGAACATATCGATGGGCTGAACTTTAGTTACTTTGTATTTGTGTTTCATAAGTGTAATATCTCTTGCTTGTGTAGCTGGATTACAACTAATATATACAATTTTTTCTGGAGCTGCTTTTAATAATTGATAGACTACCTTTTCGTGCATTCCTGCTCTTGGTGGATCGGTGATAATTACATCTGGTTTTCCATTTTTTGCAATAAAATCTTGGTCTAATACCTCTGCCATATCACCGGCATAGAATACGGTATTTTCTATGCCATTGATCTCTGAATTTACATGAGCATCTTCAATGGCCTCTGGAACATACTCCACTCCTACTACTTTCTTTGCATTTTTAGCCACGAAATTAGCAATAGTACCTGTACCAGTATAGAGGTCATACACCAGTTCTTCGCCTGTTAATCCGGCATAGTCACGAGCTACTTTATACATTTCGTAGGCTTGCTCACTATTGGTTTGATAGAAAGAAACAGGACCTATTTTAAACTTCACACCTTCCATTTCCTCCATATAGTAAGGATTGCCTTTGAAAAGTTGAATGGGTAAATCGGTAATGATGGTATTCATCTTCTGATTGATCACATACATTAATGATGTAATCTGTGGGAAGCTATCAGCAATATGGGTCATGATGCCTTTTAGGATTTCTGGCTCGTCTTCTCCAACCACTAAAATCACCATCAGCTCACCAGTGCTAGAAGTGCGAACATATAAATTCCTTAAGTATCCCTTTTGCTCTCTTTGATGATAGAAGCCCAATTTATTTTCGAGGGCATATTTTCTAACACTCAAGCGAATTTCGTTGCTAGGCTCCTCTTGCAGGTAACAGTTTTTTAAATCTAATATTCTATCGAACATACCTGGCATATGAAAACCTATACCATTCATGTTCATCTCAGAGAAATCTAAATCCTTAGAATAATCTTCGGTAAGCCAAATGCGATTAGAGAAGGTAAACTCCATCTTGTTGCGATAGAAATACTGTTTCTCACTTGGTAAGATGGCTTCCATTTCTGGCATTTCGAAATCACCTAAACGTTCTAGGTTATCTTGCACTTGCTGTTGTTTTAGCTTTAACTGATCCTCATAGGATATCATTTGCCATTTACAACCTCCACAGGTACCAAAATGCTCACATTTAGCCTCAATGCGCATATCCGATTTCTTCTCAAATCGTGTAACTTTTCCTTCCATATAGGCTTTACGGTTTTTAGTGACTTGCACATCAACCACATCGCCAGGAACAGAAAAAGGCACAAACAATGCTTTCTCATCTACCTTTGCCAAGGACTTTCCTTCAGCTGCTAATTTTAAAATTTCCACATTCTCGAATTGTGGATTCGGACGTCTTCTTCCTCTTCTTCCCATAGTTATTTTAATAAGCGGCAAAAATAGTAAGATTTAGTATGATAACAATAGATTATAGAGAACAGTTAATAGTGAACTGTGAAAAACTGTCCATACCTGATAGTGCTTGACCTCAATTAGCATGAAATTATCTATGAATGAGAATACTTATGCAGAAAAGACAAATTACACCTTGAAAGATGAATATTTTAAGTAATGGAAGATAGGTTCATAAACAAAAAGTAAAGATCGCAGTATAGTATGATAACGAAATTAAAATTTATGATTCATTACCGAATTAACACCACCTAATGAATTTGATAAAATCTCTAGCAGGGTAATAAATAGCATGTTTTCCAATAATCGACCAAAAACCAAAGGAAAACTTTTCAAATGGAATGATGAACTCACAAAATATGAGTTATTTTGCAATATTAATTATTTATAAATCGATCAACTCTATTCAAGGAAGGTCAGGATAAAAATAAATAACTAACAGTTAATTCTGAATCAATAGCTTAAGATATTTTGAAACTTATTCTATTAACAAACAATCTGTTAGATATTAGTTTTTAAAGTTAACTCAATTTAAAAGAATGAAGAAAATAGGTTTATTATCTGATACACATGGATTTTTGCATGACCGTGTCAAGAACTTCTTAAAGGATTGCGATCAAATTTGGCATGCGGGAGATGTAGGCGATGCACAAGTTATTGAAGACTTAAAAGAGATTGCACCGGTTAGAGCAGTATTTGGGAATATTGATAATTCTGTCATCAGAGAAGCTTGGCCCGAGGATGCCATATTTGGAGTGGAAGGTCTAAAAATATACATGACACATATTGGAGGATATCCCGGCAGATATCAGCCTCGTGCTCGTAAACTCATTGAAGCTCATCTACCAGATATCTTTATTAGTGGCCATAGCCATATTTTAAAAGTGATGCCTGACAAAAAGAAAAGACTCCTCCATATTAATCCTGGTGCTGCTGGAAATAATGGTTACCATAAAAGCATTACTTGTATTCGCTTTGTTTTGGATAGAGGCAGAATTGATGACTTGGAGGTTTTTGATTTGGATAGGAAGAAGAAGGTTTAATCTAGTTTCGATTATAAAATGAATAATCTCAAATTCATAAAACATCTAAACTAAGTGGTGAATATAATTATCATCATATTAATTATTATTGGTATAGGATTTAAAAACAAAATCCCTGAAGAGCTTCATTTAAATTTTGGCCTACTATTATTGTTTTTCATTAGTCTAGGATTTATGACATTTTTTATTCTAAAATCAAAAAGCAAGGACATTGAAAAATAATTAAAATTTGAAGTTTAATATTTTATGTATTATTTTCTTAATTCTTGTCTATTTCCACACCTATACATTATCTTTGAGAATAAATAATATTGTTATGGATGATACTCAGATAAAAGTTGGAATTGCTCAAATAGCCCCAATATGGTTAAATAAAGTAGAAACCGCCAAGAAAGTGATTTCATATATTGAAAATGCTGCAAAAGAATCATGTGATTTAGTGACTTTTGGAGAAACTCTTTTGCCGGGTTATCCATTCTGGATTTCACTGACCAATGGCGCTGAATTTAATTCTAAAGTTCAAAAGGAAATATTTGCTCATTATCTAAGGAATAGTATTAATATAGAACGTGGAGATTTGAAAGAAGTTTGCGAAACTGCCAAACGACTTCAAATTGCTATTTATCTGGGAATTGCAGAAAAAGCAGAAAACAGAGGAGGGCATAGTATATATTGTTCACTAGTTTATATCAATAAGCTTGGTGAGATAAAATCGGTGCATCGAAAACTCCAGCCTACTTTTGAGGAAAGGTTATGTTGGTCGCCTGGAGATGGAAATGGTTTACGAGTTCACGATTTGGAAGGATTTACAGTCGGTGGATTAAACTGCTGGGAAAACTGGATGCCTTTAAGTAGAACTGCATTATATGCACAAGGCGAAAACCTACATGTGGCAGTATGGCCAGGAAGCGACAGAATTACAACTGACATTACTAGATTTGTAGCCAAAGAAAGTCGATCCTTTGTAATAAGTACCAGTGGATTGATGCGAAAAGAAGATTTTCCTACTGATACTCCCCATTTAGATTTAATATCAGCCAATGCACCTTGTATTTTAGCCAATGGAGGTTCATGCATTGCAGGCCCTGATGGCGAATGGATCATTCCTCCACAAAAAGATACCGAGCAGTTGATTACAGCAGAAATAGACTTGAATAGAGTGTATGAAGAAAGACAGAACTTTGACCCAAGTGGTCATTATTCAAGACCTGATATAACACAATTACATGTGAATAGAGAACGACAAGGATTGGTGAAGTTTAACGACTAATCACAAATTTAACTGTTGAATTGTAATTCTCTGCTTTTATCTGACAGATGTAAATACCTGATTTATTATTATTTAAAGGATACACATATGCAGAGTTACTTGCTTTAGTATTTATTTGAAAATGGTCAACAATTTTACCTGACATACAATAAATATCAATTTCAACACTATTAGATTCAAATGATGATGGAGTATTTATTGAAATATAATCTTGAGTGGGATTGGGATAAATACTAAAACCCAAAGAATGATTAGAAATATGCTCTGCTCCTGTCGTTAAATAGCAAGATTCATAATCTGGATTTTCATATACAACACTACCATCCTCATTCATACACAATAACCAATACCAACCTCCCACTATCATTACAGAACCACTGTATAACATCCCTTTGTTGCTACCGATACCATTAATCCATGTTTCTTTGTAATGAGGCATATCGATACTAGATAACCAGTGTTTTTGTCTCATAACACCATCGATTTCTACTAAAGTTATAGAATCAATTAATAAACTCACTGGCATTCCATAACCAATAGTCAATGTATTTCCAAGCTGAGCATCAAAATCATACAGTAAATATTCCTGTTCATCAGATTCCATTTTCATCCATACCTTATGCACTTCGTTATCCTCTCTCATGTAAGCTTCTAGAGACCAATTAATGGGATATTCTTCATCACTTTTATATAATTTTTTATAAACCACAGAATTTAAAACAGTATCCCCCATTAATTTATAACTAATTGTAGAATAGGTAGTATCATAATAAGGATCTCCAGAAATATACCCTACAGATAATACACTCCATGATTTTTCATCTTCCAACAAAGGAATGTATTCTTGACTAAAAGATGTTAATGAATAAATGAGTATACCGATAATAATAAATGCTTTTTTCATGACTCTAAATTTAGATAAACAACTAATTATTAAATATGTAGTAATTTAGACTCTAAAGTTAGTCATTATTTATATACTGATAAGGCTATGAAAACAAATTTTCTATTTCAGTAACATTAAACTCAAAACCTTCCTCCATTATTTTGTCAGAAGAAACTCTACTTCCGTTTAATAAAATTGAAGACATTTCACCATAAAGTAGTTTAAATACAAAAGCTGGAACTGCAGGCATAAAGTAAGGCTTTTTCTTGGCTTTAGCGAGTGACACCATCATTTGCCTGTTGGTGATATAATTGGGAGTCACAGCATTATAAACCAATGAATTTTGAGGAGTCTGATTCTTCAGCTTTTGCTCATAGACATAATAAAAGAGCCTCGCCAAATCGTTAAGCTCAATCCATGGTATCCATTGCCTTCCAGAACCTAATGCTGCCCCGAAGCCCAATTCCACAGGTTTTAACATTTTCACCATCGCCCCACCCTTTTCACTCATCACCACACCAATACGTAATTTCGCTATAGGAATATCTAGAGCAGAAAACTGTTCTACACTATTTTCCCACTGTTGCACAGTCTTGGCTAAGAAATCATTTCCAGGACCATCCGTTTCAATAAATAAGGTATCAGAAGTAAAAGTTCCATAATAACCAATGGCAGAAGCAGAAATAAAAGCATCTAGTTTTTTGTTTTTTTTCTTCACTGTATTGAATAATAATTGTGTGGATTGAGTTCTACTGGAAACGATTTTCTCTTTCTGCTTGACAGTCCAGGTTTTTGTTGAAATATTCTCACCTGCTAAATGTATAATGACATCTGCATATTCAATAGCTTTCTCATCAATTTCCATTGTTTCCACATTCCAATAAAAACTTCTAAAGTCTTTTTGTTTTCTATTTCTGCTTAGAATAGCAATATTGTGACCATGCTTATTAAATACTTCAGCCACCGCATGGCCAACTAGTCCACTTCCTCCAGAAATTAATATGTTTTTTCCCATGTTTTTTTTATTTAGTGCTTGCCAGAAAACGCCAATTTCTTCGTTACTTTTGTTTTGAAAATAGTTAGTTACCAAAGTAAACACCTGATTTTCAAAACCGAAAAAGCCTCAAACTTTACGTCTTCTGACTAAGCACTCCAAAAATCAGCAGTTTTTTGTGACACTATTTAGTGAATAGTTAATAGCTAAAAGCTTATAGTTTGATAAGGAACAAGCTAAACCTATATTTTAAAACTCCATTCCAACATACACCACTTCAACTACACAACAAAATCTACAATTAAGATTCAATCACGATAAAAACACTGGATTCAACATAGTGTTAACTGTTTGTTTTTATCTGTTAACTTATTTTACCACATATTTCACGTGTAACTCTTCTAAGCTCGTATTCTTATCTTCCTCGTGAATATGCAAATGAAAGAAATTTAATTTATTAAAAACTGAAAGTGCTTCATTAAGCTCCTCCTTTTTAAGATTTCCAATCACTATTTCACTTACCTTATGCATATCTTCAAAAGCAAGCATTACCTCTCCTATTCCTTTTTCTGTAAGTGATACTCTTTTTGCTCTTTTATCATTCGTATCAGGATATTCGTAGACCAATTCATTACGAATCAACCTTTTTATTATCTCACTTCCACTAGATATTTCTAAGAGATGCTTTTGTATCAGTTCATTTTTTAGTAGGCTTTTATCTTTTAGTAGTGTGGCTAAAAACCCAAATTCATCGATGGTTTTAATTGAGGTTCTCGTAAATGCCTTTTTAGTATAATGTCTTGTAAAACGATACAATGAAGTCAATAGGGTGGAGAATTCTACTTCTGGATAAGATTTATATTGTCGAAAATTATTTTTATCAAAATCTAAATTTGTTCCGTTTACATCTCCAGCTACTACTTTGTCCTTTAAGTAAATAGCAAACTCTTTGATATCAGTATTTCCGACTTCATTTTTATAAGCATCCACATGATCTAATAATTCCTTTATCAACTTAATTTGCTCCGACATTGTAGTAAATTTAAATTTTCACAATTATTTAATAGTTTATTACTATGTATTTGTAATATATTTGCAAATTAAATACAAATAAGTATAATTATGAAATTTTACATATATTTTATCATTTTATTGACTTTCTCATTGGCAATTGTACAATGTAAAACTACTCATATTGAAACAGAAACAAAACTGAGTATTATAGTTGATTCTGATGGTGATGGTCCAGAAATGACGATTAGCATCATTAATGGCACTGGATATAATAAACCAACTTATGTTTTGTGGCTCGAAGATCTAAAAGGGAACTATATAAAGACTTTATTTATCACAAAATCATACGCTAGTGGTATTTTTGGTTATGAAATGCAAGGTGATAGTTTATGGATTAAAAATCCTGGACCATCATACCAGCCAGCTGCTTTACCCTATTGGACTCACAAAAAAGGTAATATAAATGGTGCGCTTATTCCAAGCCCTGAAAATCCATTTGTTGATGCATATACAGGAGCTACTCCCGAACAAAACTTTGAAATAAAGACAAAATCTCTCCATTCAAATAATAAATACAGATTATTATTAGAGGTAAATCAGGCATGGGATTGGAATAGCTTTTGGACTAATAACAAATTCCCTCAAAGCAAAGCTTATCAGCATTCAGCACAGCCCAGCATTATTTACGCCGTTGAAATCAATCCAGATTCGAACCATTTTTTCCTTAACTTCATTGGGCATGGAGATGCTAAAGGAGAAAGCGGAAAACTATTTACTAATTTAACAACACTTACAACTGCTAAAGAAATCTTTAATAGCATAGAAGTAAAAATCAACCAAGGAAATATTTAGAATGAAAAAATCATATATACTATTTAGCTTATTATTGTTCAGCACCTTACTCTTTTCCCAAAACGGGGAAGTGAGAGGTACCATTAATGATGCAAAAAATAACGATCCTATCCCATTTGCCAATATTATTGTTGATGGTACTACAATAGGTTCCACCAGTGATTTAGATGGTAACTTTATCATCACGGGTTTAGAACCAGGATATATCAACCTAAGGGTTTCTTATGTAGGCTATCAAGGTAAAATCAGTGCTGATATTTTAATCAGCAATAGTAATACTCCTTTTATTGAGATTGGCCTAGAACCATCACAAAACGAGCTTAATGAAGTAGTAGTTAGTGTAGATTATTTACAAAAAACGGAGGAAGCTCCTTTATCTATGCAAAGCATAGGTACGAAAGAAATAGAAGGAAATGCAGGTAGTAATAGAGATATTTCTAGAGTTATTCAGTCTTTTCCTGGCGTAGGTTCTACACCTGCATTTCGTAACGATGTTATTATTCGTGGTGGTGGACCAAGTGAAAATAGATTCTTTTTAGATGGAGTAGAAATTCCCGTATTAAATCACTTCTCCACTCAAGGTGCTTCTGGTGGTCCTGTTGGTATTATCAATGCCGACTTTATTCAAACCGTAGATTTTTATAGCGGCTCTTTTCCTGCGGCAAAGTATAATGCACTTAGTGGAATATTAGATTTCAAACAAAAAGAAGGAAGCAAAGACAAAACCAATTTCCAAGTAAGTTTAGGTGCTAGTGAAGCTGCCTTTACTGTTGACGGCCCTATTGGAGATAAGACCAGTTATATTTTCTCTGTGAGGAGAAGTTATTTACAGTTTTTGTTTTCAGCTATTGGCCTCCCCTTTCTTCCAACTTTTAACGACTATCAGTTTAAATTAAAAACCAATTTCAATCCAAAAAATCAACTGACTATTATCAGCTTAGGTTCTTTAGACCAACTCAGCCTGAATACTGGGATTGAGGACCCAGATGCTGGGCAGCAATATCAACTGGCACAAATCCCAGTGAATAATCAGTGGAGCTATACTATAGGTGGAGTTTATAAACATTTCTTTGATAATGGTTACCATACACTGGTTATGAGTCGGAACATGTTGAATAATGAGTTTTATAAATACCCTGATAATGATGAAAGCAAAGATAAAATCTTCGATTATCAATCGAGAGAGTCAGAAAACAAGTTTCGCTATGAATTGAATTATCAGAAAAATGGTTTCAAGTATAATTTTGGAGTCAATACAGAATATGCTGAGTATGAAAACCAGACTATGCAGCAAATATTTCTAGAGGATACCTTATTTATGCTTGATTATAATACAAATATTAATGTGATAAAATATGGTTTCTCGGGTCAGGTTTCAAAAACTATCCTCAAAAACAGGCTCCTTGTGAGTTTAGGCTTACGAAGCGATGGAAATAACTATAATTCGGAGATGGCAAATTTGATAAATCAATTATCGCCGAGACTAGCATTAAGTTATTCCTTGACTGATCAGATTCAATTAAATGCAGGAATTGGGAAATACTACCAGCAGCCAGCATATACTACTTTAGGATTTAGAAATAATGAAGGTACATTAATGAATGAAGAATCAGCAAAATATATAGGGGCCAATCATTATAATATTGGAGCAGAATATCGTTTTACAGCCCCAATGACTTTATCTGTAGAAGGTTTCTATAAAGATTATTTTCAATATCCAATAGATTTAGTTACTGGTTCCAGTTTAGCCAATCAAGGAGCAGAATACAGTAGCGTAGCTGGAGCTGTTCCTGCAATATTTACAGGTACTGGTGAAGCAATAGGTTTAGAAGTTTTACAAAGAATCAATTTTACTAATTTTACTCTTTTGGCTTCCTATACTTATGTCAGAAGTAAATTTACTGATATCAATAACGAATTAATACCCTCCTCATGGGATAGTAAACATCTGTTAACCCTTACCGGTAGCAAGCAATTTAAGAAAAACTGGAGAGCTGGATTTAAATGGCGTTATGTGGGTGGCCTACCCTATACTCCATATGATTTAGAAACTTCTGCAAATGTTGAAGCATGGGATGCACGAGGACAAGCATATTATAATTACGATGAAATCAATAGCCTTCGCTATAATCCTTTTCACCAATTAGACTTACGAATAGACAAAAACTATTTCTTCGAAAAGTGGAGTTTGATGTTATATCTAGACATTCAGAATGTATATAATTTCAAAGTGGCGGGACAAGATTATGTAATTAGAGAACAAAATCCTGATGGCTCTTATATGACTATTAATGATGGAAAAGACTATGTGTTAAAAAGTGTTGCTAATGAGTCCGGGACAGTTTTACCTACCTTTGGGATTATGGTTAAGTTTTAAGAAGAAAGTTAATAGCTAAAAACTAACAGTGAACAGTGTAAAGTTAATAGGTAACAGTGAAATTCTAAGAGTTGATAAAGGGATGATGGATATCGAAGTAGGAATGTACGGCTTTGTTTAAAACGACAGCCCTAACCACCTGACTCATGGATATTTAAAATATTTAATTATGAAACGAAATATATTTATCCTAGTTTTATCTTTACTTGTATTGATAATAAACACAGGATGCAGCTCAACTAAAGATATGGAAAGAACGAAAACTGTAGAAAATCTGGAATTGAAAAATTTTCTCGGAAAATGGTACGAAGTAGCACGATTTGACCATTCTTTTGAACGTGGGCTGAGTGGCGTTACCGCAACTTACTCCATGCGAGAGGATGGTAAAATAAAGGTACTGAATCAAGGTTATAAAGGTGGGTCGAATGGGGAATTGAGCCAAGCAGTTGGAAAAGCAAAAATCCCAAATCCTACTGAAGAGCCAGGAAAACTAAAGGTCTCGTTCTTCTGGATTTTCTATGGCGATTATTTTGTTTTAGAACTGGATGAACAAAATTACCAGTGGGCTTTAATAGGCTCCTCCTCCGAAAAATATTTATGGATATTAAGTAGAACACCTCAATTGGAGGATGATGTAAAAAATCACATTCTGGAAAAAATAAAAGAACGCGGTTATTCTAAAGAATTGCTTATTTGGGTGGAACAGAAAGATATAGTTAAAAAATAATAGTTAATAGCTAAAAGACAACAATATAGAATTAATAACTTATTGTTTTGCTAAACAAAGACAAACAATAAATCCATACTATAAAACAGTTGCAAAATCAGAAAGATTAAAAATTTTAAATACTATAAATCACTACAGTGGTTGAATAAGCCAATAATTTTCAATTAGGGATTTTATTTTTTCATGTGTTTTGCAACCAGTTTCATCAACAAAACTTTATTTATTGGTTTTGAGATATAATCATTACAACCAGAGGAAAGGGCTTTTTCCTTTTCTCCTTCGAGAGCATAAGCTGTTTGAGCTATGATAATCACTTCTTTATTAAACTTACGAATTTGTTGAGTAGCTAAATAGCCTCCTAATAATGGCATTTTAACATCCATAAAAACCATTTGAATATCTTGGTGTTGTTTCAAATATTTTACGGCATCTTTTCCATTTTTCACCCTCTTTATTGTCTTTGATACTGATTTTAAAATAATTTCTATATGTTCAAAACTAATATCATCATCCTCGGCTATTAAGATATTTATTAGATCATCATTTACTTGTTCTAGCTTTTTATCTTGTTTTGCTTTCTTATAAATCTTCATTTTTTTATTCAATGGAAGCGTGAAAAAGAATTCAGAACCTTTTCCCAATTTTGATTGAACACCAATCTGGCCACCCAATAATTCAACATAAGCTTGTGTAATTGCAAGACCAAGGCCAGAACCTTCACGTGCATGAGTATCCTCAATATCAGCTTGCTCAAAACGTTTAAAAATGGAATGAATTCTTTCCTCTGAAATTCCAATTCCAGTATCTGTAATCTTAAACTCCATTGCTTTATCTAACATGCTACATTGGATATCAATAGTTCCTGAATCAGTATATTTAATTGCATTTTTTATCAAATTAGAAATAATAGAATCTAATTTCACGGTATCAGAGTTTATTAAACTCGGCTGAGGTAGTTTGTTTACAAGTTTTAGGTCTATTCCTTTAATAGCAGCTTCCTCCTTAAAAAATTCAACATGAGTTTCTATCTTTTCACATAGATTTAAATCTGTTTTTATTATTTCTACCTGTCCTGCATCAATTTTCGATATATCAATAATATCGTTAACCGTATTCAGCATTCTATCGCCACTCTTTCTGATAATATCAATAAACCTTTCCTTTTCCTCACTACTTAAATCAGGTTCCTTAAGCAAATCTGTAAATCCAAGAATCCCATTCATAGGCGTTCTTATCTCATGACTCATATTTGCTAGAAATGCAGACTTTAGCCTGTCACTTTCTTCTGCTTTCTCTTTAGACTTAATCAACTCTAATTCTGCCTTTTTCCGAAGTGTTATATTTTGAATACTACCACGAATACCAATTGGAACTCCATTTTCTTCAAGCACTTTACCACTTGCACGAACCCAAATAAGATTCCCTCTTTTAGTAATAATGCGAGCTTCAAAATCAAAAGCTTGCTTCTCAGACACAGCTTTATCAACAGCAAATGATACCATGTCGCGATCCTCTGGATGGTAATATTTTATAGCATCGGCAACATTGGGTTGTTCATCAGGTAAAAGTTCATGAATGCGAAATGTTTCATCTGTCCATGCCAACGTATTTCCTGAAAAATCAATTTCCCATCCACCTACTTTTGCCATTTCCCCTGTTGCATTTAGGAAGTTTTTAGTATTAACAAGCTGATTATTATTATTTTTCAACTTTTCTTCGGCTTTCTTTAATTCAGTTACATCAGTAAATATGGCAATTATTTCACCTGTTTTTAGTTTATAAATATGATTTTCACGCCAACCATCCCTTAGCTCATCTTTATAATAAAATGGAGGAACATATATTGCTTGACCAGATTTATGAACTTCCTTTAGCGTTTCAATTAATGGACCGTTTACCATATTAGGGAACTTCTCCAGAAAAGAATGACCTATTAATTCCGCTTTACTACTTTTAGTAATTTTTTCTGCTTCAATATTTATATCAACAAATTGAAAATCCTCTCCATTTGCAATTGGTTTATAAATAGCCACCCCATCAGGCATGTTTTCTATAAGTCTTCGAAAGCGTTCTTCACTTTGAAGAAGTTGTATTTCAGCCTCTTTCTGATTCGTTATATCAATAAATGTGGCAATAAAACTGTCATCAACTCTACTACCTGAAATAATAATATTTCGAACACTTCCATCTTTACAAGTAACTAAGTATTCGCCTGATTCTATGTCTTCTCCTGTTTTAGCGGCAGTTTCAATTGCTAATTCCCAATTATTAATAACCCAAGCTCTGTATATTTCATCTGGATAAGCATTAATCCACCATTCTGTTAGGCTAGGGACTTCCACTTCTGTGTAGCCAAAAACTTGAATAAACCTTTCATTCCTATTTTTTATAATCCCATTATTATCTACAAAACATAAAGGCAAAGCCGTGCTATCAAACAATTTTTTAAATTTTTCTTCACTTTCAGAAAGCATTTCAGCGGCTTGTTTTCTATCGGTAATATCCTGAAATGTGCCAAAAACGGATATTGGATTTCCTTCTTTATCAAAAGTAGATTCTCCCCATAAATAAATGCTCTTCACTTTCTTTGTTGTTTGATCAACTATTCTATATTCAACATTATGTACAGGTTTGGAAATATTTTTCATGACAGATGCCTCATCTAAAACATGTAGGTCTTCATGATAAACTAATTTTGAATAATCATTTTTATTGGGGTCATATTGATTTTTATCTACTCCGAAAATACGATACATTTCATCTGACCACTTTATCTGCCCATTCTTTAAATCCCAACTATAACTACCTGTATTTGCAATTTGTTGAGACTTCCTTAAGCTTGATTCTCTCTCTATTAATTCTTTTTGTGATTTAACTCGTTCACTCACATCAATAAAGTTGATAATAAACAAATCATTAATAAGATGAAAAGCGGATACATCTAGTGATTTGTCATAAACTTCGTAGTATTCACTAAAAGTGATCGATTTGTTGTCCCTAACAACAGGTTCGTATCTCTTAATCAATTCAATAAACGTTTTTTCATCAACTATATCAGAAGCTTTCTTCCCAATTAAGTCATCCAAATTGAATCCAGTTTGTATTGTAGTAGAGTTGTTTCCTTGCTTATGTATGAAATCAATAACATTATCGTCATCATCTCTAATCAATTCACAAATAACAATGCCAAAGGGTGAATTCTCGAACAAACTTCTAAACTCTTCCTCACTCTTCTTTAGCTTTTGTTCAGCTTTCTTCTTTTTACTAGCATCAATAATTATACCTGACATTCGATAGGGGTTATTATCTGTGTCTCTTTCAATAACTTTACCCATGGCATGGATCCATTTCCATTCACCATTTTTACATTTCATTCGATATTCATCATTATATAAATTATTTTGGTCCTCAAAGTGATTATTTACAACCTCAAATATCTTTTCTTTATCGTCAGGGTGAATTAATCTTTCCCATGAACTCACATGTTGCTTTATTTCCTCTTTCCTATAACCTAATATTCCACACCATCTCTCATCTAAAATATCTTCTCCTGTTTTAATATTCCAGGACCATAATCCTGCCCCTGCACCTTCTAAAGCTAACTGTAATGTTTCTTCACTTTCCTTAAGGCTTTGTTC
>JADGDY010000006.1 GCA_016744655.1 Bacteroidales bacterium
GTTGATTTTTCGTAATTTTGCAGAGCAAACACAATCAAAATATTTAAAAAAGATTTTATAATGAAAACAATTGATGACATTTCTTTTGCCGGAAAAAGGGCTTTGATAAGAGTGGATTTTAATGTGCCACTAAATGATAAATTTGAAATTACTGACGAAACCAGAATAAATGCTGCTATTCCTACTATAAAAAAAATTATAGCTGATGGTGGTTCTGTTATTCTAATGTCGCATTTAGGCCGTCCAAAAACTGGTCCAGAAGATAAATTCTCTTTAAAACACTTGGTGCCTACTTTATCTAAAAAACTAGATACAGGAGTTATTTTTGCCGATGATTGTATTGGTGAAGATGCAGAAGCCTTAAGTGGTGCTTTAGCTCCTGGAGATGTTTTATTATTAGAAAATCTTCGTTTCTATAAAGAAGAAACTAAAGGAGATAAAGATTTTGCTGAGAAATTAAGCAAGCATGGTGATATTTATGTAAACGATGCTTTTGGTACAGCTCATAGAGCACATGCCAGCACTGCAATTATAGCTGAGTTTTTTCCAAACGACAAAATGTTTGGTTATGTAATGGCAGGTGAGATAGGAAGTATTAACAAGGTCTTGAACGAATCACAAAAACCATTTACTGCTATTTTAGGTGGTGCTAAGGTTTCCGATAAAATTGGTATCATCGAGAATTTAATGGAGAGAGCCGACCATTTAATTATTGGTGGAGGAATGATGTTTACTTTCATCAAAGCCATGGGCGGTGAAATAGGAAATTCTTTAGTTGAAGAAGATTTATTAGATACAGCAGTAGAACTATTTAAAAAAGCTGAGGAGCGTGGAGTTAAAATCCATATCCCTACTGATGCAGTTGTAGCTGATGATTTCAATAACGAGGCCAACAGAAAAGAAGTAAGAGCCGACGAGATAGAATCAGGTTGGATGGGTTTAGATGTTGGACCAGAAACTCGCAAAGCTTTTGACGAAGTATTGCTAAAGAGCAAGACTATCCTTTGGAATGGTCCAATGGGAGTTTTCGAAATGGAGAATTTCTCTCACGGAACAAAAGCAATTGCGCTAACAGTAGCCGCTTCTACAAAAGAAGGTGCTTATAGTTTAATTGGCGGTGGCGATTCAGTAGCAGCTATCAATAAATATAAATTAGCCGACCAAGTGAGCTATGTTTCTACCGGTGGAGGAGCTATGTTAGAATATATGGAAGGTAAAGTGCTTCCTGGTATTAAGGCTATTATGGATTAATTAGTATTTGTCCATAAAGACCGACTTCTTCGTTACCCTTGCACTGAAAACAAACATTTACAAAAGTAAATTTATCGTTATTCCGTGCTACACAAGCCTCGGATTCCAAATTCTGAATCAAACACCTTGATTTATAGACGGGTATTAATTAATGAAAAGATGGAGGATTGAAGTACCAAGCAAGAAGCTTAGTAAAATATATAGAGCAGTTGAATTAATCTTTGACTGCTTTTTTATTTGTCCAGAACTAAAGGGTAGCA
The DNA here is from genome assembly GCA_016744655.1 of Bacteroidales bacterium. Taxonomy (GTDB): domain Bacteria; phylum Bacteroidota; class Bacteroidia; order Bacteroidales; family UBA12170; genus UBA12170. The sequence continues at coordinate 1,512 of JADGDY010000006.1, forward strand.
GAAACTTGAGGCAATTCAAAGTCGTTCAACATAAATATCAGCTCGTTTTAATCTATCCCAGAAGACGATTGTAATTCATTTGCAATTATTGACTGTTCACGGAAAACTAAGGCAAACATTTTACTGTCAAATCATTAGCTGTAAACTGTTCACTATTAGCAATTAACTAAAACTACTTCCAAACCTCTCCATTCAAAATCACTCTATCTACCTTGTTATCACCAAATGAATAAGGCATATACTCATAACTTGGGATTTCTTTAGTGATATAGAAGCTCGCTCGTTTACCTTTACAAATACTTCCCATCTCTTTACTTAAATCCATGGCATAAGCAGTATTGATAGTTGTTGCATTGATAACCTCCTCTGGTGTCATGCGGTATAAAATACTTCCCATAGCCATTATGAGCTGCATATTTCCAGATGGAGCAGAACCAGGATTAAAATCTGAGGCTAAAGCTACAGGTAAACCAGCATCCATCATTTCTCTTGCTGGTGCATAAGCCATATTTAAAAAGAAGGCAGCACCTGGTAAAATGGTAGGCATAGTATTAGAAGCTAGCAGACTTGCAATTTCTTCTTTTCCGGTAAATTCTAAATGATCTACAGAAAGAGCTTGATGCTTCACTCCAACTTGAATACCACCTGAATAATCTAATTCATTGGCATGAATTTTTGGTGTCAAACCATATTTTGCTGCAGCCTCCAATATTCTATCAGTATCTTCTACTGAGAAAAATCCCTTGTCACAAAAAACATCGATATAATCGGCTAGATTTTCTTCAGCTACTTTTGGAAGCATATCGTTGATAACGATATCTACATATTTTTCTTGCTGACCTTTATATTCCAATGGAATAGAATGTGCACCTAAAAAAGTAGATTTAATCTGTAAAGGAGATAATTCTTTGAGTCTTTTGATGACTCTTAGCATCTTTAACTCCGATTCAGTATTTAATCCATAACCAGATTTAATTTCTACAGCCGCGGTTCCATATTCAGCAATGGTATTGAGTCTCACTAAAGCTTGTTCCACCAAATAGTCTTCACTAGCTTCAGCCATTTTTTTTGCTGAATTGAGAATTCCCCCTCCTCTTTCAGCAATCTCTTCGTAAGATAATCCTTTAATTTTGTCAATATACTCTATCTCTCTATTGGCTGCATAAACCAAATGAGTATGACTATCCACAAAGCCTGGGAAAACCATTCTACCATTGGCATTTATTTCTTCATCAGCTTTTAAATCAGCAGGTAAATTATCCATGCTACCAAAGTCAGCTATTCGATCACCTTTAGTTAAAAGCCAAGCATTCTTAATTGTTTTTAGTTTACTCATTTCGGCACCAGCTACCCATGTTTGTGCTGTTTCTTCTACTTGAACTAATTCTTTGATATTGCGGATAAGGATAGACATTATTCTTTGTTTTTTTGTGAGCTGCAAAAATATAAAATATCTAATTAGGGCCTATATATAAAGTCCGCTAATTTTCCCGGTTTTCGGGACAGGCTGTTACGCTTGCCCTCAAAATGGTCATCTTGCCTAAGGCTAGACTCACATATTGAGGGCTTCGCAAGCCTCATTCTCGAAGCTCTCTTATCAATCAATAAGAAAAATTATAGTTTTCATGAGGAAATAACTATCTCATAAGTTCATATCTCCCAAAGTTTATCGAGATTTGAGTAGTATTTAGAATGACTGCAGTTCATAAAGTGAAGGTTTGAGTTTTTTTTAAAATTAAAGTCATGGTAGCTGATTGGATTTCAATAGATACTAATAATGACATCCGTCTCCTTGGCGCACTTTGCGTAATTTTTCTTTGCGTTTTCTTTGCGAGAGATCTAAAAAATACTTGAAGCGACTTGAATGTATTAAATGCCTAGAATACTTGGAGTGTCTAAAGTTCATAAAGTAAGATAGTCTAGTCAAAGAACCTCCTGCTTAATGCATCGCGCCTCCTGTCTTCCTTCACCCTTCTTCCCGCTTCTAACTTCAAGCCTTCTTCTAGTTAATTAACACTATTTAAGCATTTTAGGTATTTCACCCTAGGTGAGCTTACCAGACGAATCTGTAATCTAACTTACTATATTTGAATGTTTTAAAACGCATCTTTGTACTGTCTTCTTTTGGAGAGAAGATTAAGAATTAGGAGCTACTTTCTCCTCATAACTTTTGATGATAAATAAGCAACTCAACAACTATAATTACCGAAAGTGCTCCTTTTTCTTTTTTCCTTTAACAATTTCCTCACACTGCTTTTTTTCTTTACTTTGCCATTGATTATTGAGCGCATAATTAAATGATGAAAAACATCCTCATTTTTGGTCTCAACACTATTGTTCAAAGAGTTTACGGACAATATAATATTAAAAAATTCAAGATAAGATGGCACAAGATCCTTCAGAAGACAAGAAGATTATATTTTCAATGGAAGGGGTTTCCAAGAAATTTGGCCCCAGCAAACAAGTATTAAAAAACATTTACCTATCCTTTTATTATGGAGCTAAGATTGGTGTTATCGGACTAAATGGTTCTGGTAAATCTTCATTACTCAATATTATTTCTGGGAAAGACCAAGCTTTTGATGGTCATGTGGTATTCTCCCCTGGCTATTCAGTGGGCATGCTAGACCAAGAGCCTATATTGGACGAAAACAAGACTGTAAAGGAAATTGTAGAGGAGGGTGTTCAGGAAGTAGTTGACATTCTTAAAGAATACGAAGAGGTAAATAATAAGTTTGCCGAGCCCATGTCGGACGACGAGATGAACAAGTTAATTGAACGTCAGGGAGAAATTACCGAATTACTCGATCAGCATGATGCTTGGGAACTCGATAATAAATTGGAAAGAGCCATGGATGCTTTGCGTTGTCCTTCAAGCGAAACACCTGTTCCTCATTTAAGTGGTGGAGAGCGTCGTAGAGTTGCCCTATGTCGTCTTTTATTACAAGAGCCAGATGTTCTATTACTCGATGAGCCTACCAACCACCTTGATGCTGAATCAATTCAATGGTTAGAGATTTTCCTTCAGCAATATAAAGGAACGGTAATTGCGGTGACTCACGATAGATATTTCTTGGATAATGCAGCGGGTTGGATTTTAGAATTAGATCGCGGAGAAGGTATTCCATGGAAAGGAAATTATAGCAGCTGGTTAGATCAAAAATCGAAAAGACTAGCTCAAGAAGAAAAGACAGCGAGTAAGCGAAGAAAAACGCTCGAGAGAGAATTAGAATGGGTGAAGATGGCTCCTAAAGCTCGTCATGCGAAATCTAAAGCTCGTCTGAACGCCTACGAATCCTTATTAAATGAAGACGTAAAAGAAACCGATGAGAAGTTGGAAATCTTTATTCCTAATGGACCTCGTTTAGGAAGTCAGGTGATAGAAGCCGTAAATGTTTCTAAAGGATTTGGAGATAAACTACTCTATGAAGATTTAAATTTTGTGCTTCCTCCAAATGGTATTGTGGGAATTATCGGACCAAATGGTGCTGGTAAAACTACCCTCTTCCGTTTGATTATGGAAATGGATAAAGCCGATAAAGGAGACTTTATTGTTGGTCCAACCGTAAAAGTAGGATATGTTGATCAAGCACATGCTGATATCGACCCAGAAAAAACAGTTTGGGAAGTGATTACAGAAGGAAATGAAAATATTCAGCTAGGAAATCGTACCATGAATTCCAGGGCTTATGTTTCCCGTTTTAATTTTAGTGGTGCAGATCAGCAAAAGAAAGCCGGGGTATTATCTGGTGGAGAAAGAAACAGAATGCATTTAGCTTTAACTTTAAAGCAAGAAGCCAATGTTCTTTTACTGGATGAGCCTACCAATGATATCGATGTAAATACCCTTAGAGCGCTTGAAGAAGGATTAGAAAGTTTTGCAGGTTGTGCGGTAATTATTTCACACGATAGATGGTTCCTCGATAGAGTGGCTACACATATTCTTGCTTTTGAGGGCGATAGCCAAGTTTATTCTTTCGAAGGGTCTTATTCAGAATATGAAGCCAACCGTAAGAAGCGTTTAGGTGATGAAGGACCAAAGCGTATCAAGTTCAAGAAACTAAAAGCTGATTAATATTAACACAGGTCAGAATTATACTTTTTAAATAAATGACAAGTTTATAAACGAAAATTACATAGTGCTAGCGCGGAAATATTTTCCGTGCTAATACATTGTAAAAGAAGTCTATTACAAATCCGCACAAGCGAGATCGAAAAAACCATAATTTCTAAAGTGTAAAATGGCACTGAAATAAATACTGAAATAAATCAAAACCAAATCGCAAAATCATGAATCAACAAAGCAAAACAGGCCCATTAATTATTATTGGATCTTTATTTTTTATTCTAGGTTTTATTACCTGGCTCAATGGAATATTAATCCCATATCTTAAAACTGCTTGTGAGCTGACTGATTTTCAAGCTTTGTTTGTTGCTTTTGCTTTTTATATTAGCTATACTGTGATGGCATTGCCTGCTTCATGGATTCTTAAAAAGACTGGTTTTAAAAATGGGATGTCGGTTGGACTTTGGGTGATGGCCATAGGAGCTTTGGTGTTTATACCTGCTGCTTCTACTCGTATTTACTCCTTCTTTCTTCTTGGCTTATTTATTCTTGGAACTGGAATGTCTATTTTACAAACAGCTGTAAATCCATATATTACCATCCTCGGACCTATTGAGTCGGCAGCCAAAAGAATTAGTATGATGGGGATTGCCAATAAGGTAGCTGGAGCCATTGCACCATTGGTATTGGCGTATTTTGTGGTTCAAGACGGTGATGATGAAGCCATCAAAAACTTAGTAAATTTAAGTGCAATCGACAAAGAAGTATTTTTAGACGGATTAGCAGCGAGAGTTGTAAATCCATATATTGTAATGGCTATTGTACTTTCTATAGTTGGATTAGGCTTAAAATTCTCTAATCTTCCTGAAGTAGACTCAGAAGGAAACGATGAGATTAACGATGCGAATCAAGAAGATAAAGCCAGTGTATTCTCTTATCCATATTTGGTTTTGGGCGTGCTTACATTATTCTTTTATGTGGGAGCAGAAGTAATAGCTGGAGATACCATTATTCAATATGGGAAGTCATTGGGGATTCCTATGGAACAAGCTAAAATGTTTACCACCTATACCATGGTTTCTATGTTAGTGGGTTATGTTTTGGGAATTTTATTTATCCCCAAATATATCTCTCAACACAAGGCCTTACAAGCTTCTGCGGTATTAGGTATTGTATTCACAACACTAGCATTATTTACCAATGGCTTTGTATCCGTTCTGTTTATTGCCTTATTGGGATTTGCCAATGCACTAGTTTGGCCAGCCATTTGGCCGCTTGCCATCAAAGGCCTAGGAAGACATATTAAAACTGGTTCTGCCATGTTGATTATGGCCATTTCCGGAGGAGCAATTCTACCTTTAGCTTGGGGTAAAATGAGCGACGTATTCGATAGTCAAACCGCTTATTTTGTGATGATTCCTTGTTATTTGGTGATTTTGTATTTCTCTACTTATGGGTATAAGATTAAGAAGTGGTAGTTTAGATGACTAATTGAGGATCACCGATGTGTGGAGAGTTATCTGAGTGTTTTGGTATTCAAACTGCCAAACTTGAAGCTTGATACAGCCTTCAATAAATGTTATAGCTGTCATTGTGAAATATTTATACAAAGTGGTCTGTGGCGACAGTCAGGATGATATAATAGTTTGAAAGTCAGTTTTGGGACTCGTTAACTCATCTTTCTAAAAGTGATCGCTTTCTGCTAAAGTTGCATATATTAGATTACATCATCGATCGACATAATTAATTTATCTCGCTCCTCTCAATTCGGATTTTAATTAGTCATAATTCATCATTTCAAAATAGGGAACTGTAACAGTATTTAGTCAACCTAATGAGTAATGATTATCCGTGGAACTGGTTGGTAATGAGGTTTATAATGGGTGTATTTAAATTTACCTTGCTTTTCTTTCTAATTCAGAAACTTCATATCACCACCACAGAGCAAAACTCACACTTTAAGTTTACGTTTAGAAATCGACATGTATTTTAATAAAAAGAAAATTTATCCGCAGATTCCGTTAAAATTTTACGGTTTTTTTAGAACCAAGGGTCAGCAAGACTGATCATTGTTTCTAATCCACGTTAAATTGCGATAATCCGCGGACAAAAATAAAGTGTGCGTCTACTCTGATTACCACCAATATCTATTAATTTGAAAAAACATACTGTAATATATTTGCGCCCATCTTTAAAGCTTCCATCCTTTTTTCTCCAGAATCATTATGTACTTTTGAGTCTTCCCATCCATCTCCTAAATCACATTCATAAGTATAAAAGCAAACTAATCTTCCTTCATAAACCAAGCCAAAACCTTGAGGAGGTTTTTTATCATGCTCATGAATTTTAGGCAAACCATCGGGGAAATTATATTTCTGATGATAGATTGGATGATCAAAAGAAAGCTCAACAAAATTCAATTCCGGAAAAACCTTTTTCATTTCAGGGCGAATAAAAGGATCCATTCCATAATTATCATCAATATGCAAAAATCCACCTGACAAAAGATATTCTCTTAGATTGGCAGCTTCCTGCGTTGAAAACACCACGTTTCCATGTCCAGTCATATGAATAAATGGATGATTATAAATATCGCGACTACTTGGCTCTACAGTTTTATAATCTTTATCTAAATCTGTTTTTAAATAAGTATTACAATAGGCTATTAAGTTAGGTAAGGCTGTTGGGTTTGCATACCAATCGCCTCCTCCATTGTATTTAAGTAATGCTATTTGCACCGGTTTTTGAGCAAAACTAGGAATCCCTAGCAAAAGGAGTATAGCTATTATTGAATATAGTTTTTTAGTCATTGTATTTTCTAAGATTGATTGATAAATGCCACGCTATGACAAGCAGCAACTGCCGCTGTTTCTGTTCTTAATCGTGAACTCGAAATACTCACTGGCTTAAAGCCTTGTTCTTCTGCATATTTTACTTCTTCGGGGGAAAATCCTCCCTCAGGACCAATAAGCATTAAAACTTGCTCTCCTCCTTTTACATATTTCTCTATTCTTTCTGTCTTTTCAGCTTCACACCAAGCTATTAATTTAATGCCTTCAAAATTTTGAATTACTAAATCGGCAAATTTAGTCATCTCCTTTAATTCAGGATGCCATGCTTTTAAAGATTGCTTCATGGCAGAAGTAATCACCTTTTGTAGTCTTGGCCATTTAATTTCCTTACGCTCCGAATGATCAGTTCGAATAGGTGTAATTACATCTATCCCCATTTCGGTAGCCTTTTCCAAATACCATTCAAAACGATTGATATTCTTCGTGGGAGCCACTGCCATATGTAATTCATAGGGTCTTGAATTGAAGTCTGATTTGGTTTCTTTAACTTGAACCAAACATCTTTTGGGATGTGGATCAATAATTTCAGAAGTCATCCAATTTCCTTTACCATCAGTAAGAATAATTTCATCACCCATACTTAGTCTGAGTACACGTGCAGCATGTTTCGATTCTTCCTCAGAAAGCTGATAGGTATTTCCCTTTATATCTGGTGTGTAAAATAAATGCATTATTGTTTTACAATTTTTATAGTTTGAGTTTTTTGAGAATTAGTTAAGGAAAGAAGATATACTCCCTTATTCAGTTCTAAGAGATTGATATGGTTTTGGTCTTCTGAAACTATTTGAGAGTATACTTTATGGCCTCCCAAACTATAAATATTAAGCTCAGAAACTTCATTATCTAATCCAAAACATGTTATTCCATCTACGAAAGGATTTGGAAAAACATCAAATTGGCTCATATATTGGTCATTAAGACCAGTACAGGTATTTATGATAAAACTTTGTACAAACACAGGACTTGTATACTGATCTTCTTCTACATATAGTGTAATACTATCTAAGCCAGATGCACTGTTTGGTTGAACCATATATGGCCCTTGTCCTTCTCCACTAACAACGTTAATACTTTCACCAAATTCCCAATGATAAGTTGCATCAGAACTTGCGTTTCCAGTATAGTTGACCTCATAAGCATCACCATAACACATGATATTTCCATCTTCTAAATTAATATTAAAATCAGCATGTATCTGAGGCAAAACCGTTACAACAGATGAAGAGTCCACTATTTCACCAGCACTAATCACCACTCCAAATAAATCAATAAAAACTTCAATGGTAATGTAAAGTTTGTAATCTCCCCAACTATTCACATCAGGTGTTCCAAAAACATTAACACATTTAGGTACTTGAGGATAAAATGAGCAATTATTATCTTGACATTGATAATTCATTCCTGGAGGAATATTATTAATAGTTACAATTTCTATATGATCTAACTCTACTCCATCTTGTTCTGTTGGAGAAATTATAGTCAAGACCTGTTCATAATACTCATCCTCAATTGCACTTGGGAATTCTGTAGGACAAAACTCGCCATCTCCTTCTGGGTCGGTACAATTAGGGTCGGGAGTGCATTGGGCATATATTATATTGGCACTTAACAGCGTTGAAATGATCAGCAAAAGTAGACTTCGATTCATCGTTAAATTTTTATGGATTAAACCATCAATATATCAAGAATTTTAATCCTATGATTTAAGAAGGCTTAACAGATTTTTGTTAAACAAAATTACTAAAAACTCTTGTATCTTTGCATCCTAAAAAAAACTCTATGCTTAACAAATATTCTATTCTTTCCATGTTTGGCTTCGTGGCTATTATGCTAAGCTCATGCGGTCCAAATCCGGAAATCACAAAAGAAGAACTTCATGATCATATCGATTACTTGTCATCAGATTCATTAAAAGGACGTTTTCCTGGAACCCCAGAAATGGAGTTGGCAGCAGATTACATTCGAAATACTTACACTGAAGCTGGATTAAAACTTCTTGCTGAACAAGGTTTACAAGAATTCGAGGTCACTACAGATATTTCTAGAGGAGAAAACAATAATTTAAAAGTAGGTGATACTATTTATTCTGCTGGAAAGGACTTTGTTCCTTATTCTTTCACTGCCAATAAGGAGTTAAATGCTGAAATTGTTTTTGCAGGATATGGTTTCAATTTTAATAAAAAGGGCGTTAAATGGAATGATTTTGAAGGAATTGATGTTAAAGGAAAATGGGTGTTGATGTTGACTGGAGATCCCGAAATTGATAGTGCCAGCTCTATTTATGCAGCATATTCTGGTGATAGAGAAAAAACACTTACAGCAACCGATGCTGGAGCACTAGGAGTTTTATTGGTTAGTGGTCCGGTTATGGATAGAAGAGATAAGCTCATTAGTCTTCATTTTGATAAAACACAAGGAAACTCAGGTGTTCCAGTATTAAATATCAAAAGGAAAGTTGCAAATGAGATATTAAAAAATAGTGGATTCACTGTTGCAGATTTAGAAGAAAAACTAAACACATCTCGTCAAGCAAATAGCTTTGTAATAGAAGCACAAGTTAACGGGAGTGCAGAAGTAAATCAAGTTAAGGTAAATACCCATAATGTTTTAGGCTTAATTGAAGGAACCGATCCTGTTTTAAAAGATGAAATTATTGTTATTGGAGCACATTATGACCACCTAGGATTTGGTGGACCAGAATCAGGTTCTAGAATGCCAGATACCATTGCTATTCATAATGGTGCTGATGATAATGCAAGTGGAGTTGCTGCTATTATAGAAATTGCTGAGAAACTTGCACAACAAGACAATAAAAGAAGCCTCCTCGTTATCGCTTTTAGTGCTGAGGAAATGGGTCTTTTGGGCTCTAAGTATTTTGTAAATCATCCTGAATTTGATGTTAAGCAATTTAAGGCCATGATTAATTTAGACATGGTAGGAAGAATGAAAGAAGACAATGGAATATTATTGGCAGGAGTTGGAACTTCTATTGAAGGAGAAGCTATGCTGAAAGAATTAGAATCAGTTGACACAAGTCTTCATTTTGGATATTCTCCAGATGGCTATGGTCCTTCCGATCATGCTGCATTTTATTCGGAGGGAGTTCCAGTATTTTTCTTATCAACTGGTGCACATGATGAATACCATACTCCGTTTGATGATATTGAAAAGATTAATATTGAGGGAGAAAAGAAATTATCTGATTATTCTTTTGCTTTGACTGACAAGCTCCTTAATATGGAAAAAAGTCTGACATATCAGGAAAACGATATGACAGATCAAAGAAAAAGAGGAAGAAGAGGTTTTAGTGTTACATTTGGCATTATGCCAGACTATGCAGGTGCAGAAAACTCAGGATTAAGAATTGATGGAGTTAGAAATGGTGGTCCTGCCGATAAAGCAGGAATGAAAAAAGGAGATATCATAACCGCTATTGATGGTAAAGAAATCAAGAACATCTATGACTATATGCATCGTTTAAATACCTTAGAAAAAGGAAAAACGGCCTCTGTTGATATCATCAGAAATAAAGAAAAACAAATTTTACTCGTTCAACTTTAGGAATAGCACATGCTACTATTTGAATTATCTCAAGAGCTGATTAAAAAATTCCTTAAATTTGGAATAGTAGGCTTTAGTGGTTTATTTATTGACTTTGGATTTACTTACCTTTCTAAAGAGAAGTTGAGAATTCAGAAATACTTATCTAATGCTATTGGTTTTTTAATGGCTGCCAGTTCTAATTATATCTTAAATAGAATTTGGACATTCCATAGTGAAGATCCTGAAGTATTAGTTGAGTATGGTCAATTTATGCTGATTAGTTTTATTGGGCTCCTTATCAATACTTTAGTGTTGTGGTTGATTGTATCTAAACTAAGATGGAATTTTTATATTTCCAAGCTAGTAGCCATTGCGGTGGTTACCATATGGAACTTTGGAGCAAATATTTTAATCACTTTTGCTTAGAGTAATTCTAAATATTTAAAAACAGAAGAGATATTATACAATTTGGTACTTTAATACGTAAATATTGTGGATATTTGCACAAAAGAAAACAATCATGGAAAATAAAGAACAAGTTTGTGTTTTTTGCAAACGAAATCAGAACGAAGTACCTTTGGTACAATTAGCTTATCAGGAATCTCAATATTGGATTTGTCCTCAACATATTCCTGTATTAATTCACGATCCTGCCAAATTATCAGGAATGTTACCTGGTGCAGAAAACATGCAGGCTGGATAACAAAAGCTAAAGAAAAGAAACTCTAAGCCTGACTTGTTCAGGCTTTTTTTATGCATAAAAAAAGCCATCAAAAAGATGGCTACTAATGAACTTGAGAATTTTGAACGATTCAATGGTTAAAACTTCTTTTGAATTTGAATGAATAAAGCTTTTACCAAAGATTTCAATTATTTCCTGTCTCCAGGGTTTTGTTTTTTTGTGCAATTAATGATTGACTCAATCTCTTAATATTTTTCACTAACTATCATCAGAATTACACAATTATCATTCTAATTAAAATTGAAATACACTTATTCGTTTCAATAAAAACTGAAATAAGTTTCAATAATCAACTCAACTGATCTACTATAATGACACGAGAAAACAAAGAAGTTGCCTCAATCAATCATTTTTTTTATTTTATTTGAGATTTTAAGCCCCACCAATCAAAAGAAACAGAAAAAATAGTACTTTTGAAAATATTTAATAATTGTTAATTTTTGACACATATAATACCATCATAAATCATTGTTGAATTATCAACGTAATATTAATACCCATGAGAAAAAAGACTCTTTTAAGCTTTTTACTATTATTTATTGGATTAGCTACATTTGCTCAAACAGCGGGAATCAAAGGATTCGTATACGAGAAATCTACTGGTGAGCCTTCAATCTTTGTCAATGTTTATCTAGAAGGAACAACCATAGGTTCTTCCACTGATGATAATGGATATTTTGTTATCAATAAAGTTCCTGCAGGATCTTACCAATTATTGGTAACTGCACTTGGATATGATACCATTAGAGAAACAGTAACATTAGCTCCTGATCAGTTATTGAGTAAGAAATTTTATGTTAGTGAAGGTAGTATTAATCTTAAAACCGTATTTGTATCTGCTGAACGTCAATCATTAAAAACAGATACTAAAATATCCGTAACAAAGGTAACACCAAAACAAATTGAACAGATCCCTAGTATAGGTGGTCAAGCAGATTTAGCTCAATATCTTCAAGTATTGCCTGGTGTGGTCTTCACGGGTGACCAAGGTGGCCAGCTCTATATCCGTGGAGGTTCTCCTATTCAAAATAAAGTATTACTTGACGGAATGGTGATTTATAACCCTTTCCACTCTATAGGTTTATTCTCTGTATTTGAAACGGATATCATGCGAAATGCTGATATTTACACAGGTGGATTTGGTGCTGAATATGGTGGGCGAATTTCATCTATTATGGACATTACTACTCGAGATGGAAATAAAAAAAGAGTTTCAGGTAAACTAAGTGCATCTACTTTTGGTGCTAATGTTTTGCTAGAAGGACCTCTCAAAAAACAAAAAGAAGATGGTGGCAGTAGTTCATCATTTATTTTATCTGCCAAACATTCTTATTTAGACAAAACATCAGAAAGTTTATATAGTTATGTTGATGAAGAAGGTCTTCCTTTTAGTTATACCGATTTATATGGTAAGGCATCTCTAAACTGGGGAAGTGGTTCGAAAATTAATTTCTTTGGTTTTAGTTTCAATGATAATGTAAAAGACTACAAATCATTAGCTAATTTCTCTTGGAAAAGTTTTGGTGGAGGATCTAACTTCGTTGTAATTCCAGCGACTAGTTCAGTACTAATTGAAGGTCATGTTTCATACAGTAATTATGAAATTGAATTAGATGAAGATCAAGCAACTCCACGGAATTCGCAAATTAACGATTTTAATATTGGTCTTGATTTAACTTATTTCCTTGGTGCAGACGAATTAAAATATGGTATTGAGATTTTAGGATTTACTACTGATTATTCATTTTACAATGCTGCAAACAGAAAAATTGAAGAAAGACAAAGTACAACAGAATTTGGTGCTTATGCTAAATATAAATGGTCTACTGGAAAATGGATTATTGAACCTAGTTTTAGAATTCAGTTTTACCCAAGTTTAAGTACAATTTCTCCTGAACCAAGATTAGCAATGAAATTCAAAGCTACCGACAGAATGAGAATTAAATTTGCCGGTGGATACTATACACAAAATCTAATTGCAGCTACTTCTGATAGAGATGTAGTTAATTTATTCTATGGCTTCTTAGCAGGTCCAGAAAGTATTCCTGAAACATTTGAAGGTAAGGATGTTAGTGATAAATTACAAAAAGCACAACATGCTATTTTAGGAGTTGAATTTGATTTGAATAACAGATTAACTTTAAATGTTGAAGGTTATTACAAGAACTTTAGCCAGTTGACCAACCTCAACAGAAATAAAGTTTATAATAGCAGCACACAAGGTGTTCCTGATGAGTTGAAATTAGATTTCATAGTAGAAAAAGGAAATGCAAAAGGTGTTGATTTCTCTTTGAAATATGATTATGATAGACTATTTGTTTGGGCTGTGTATTCTCTTGGTTATGTGGAAAGAACAGATCCAACAATGACTTATAATCCGCATTTCGATCGTAGACATAATATTAACTTCTTATCTAGTTTAAAACTTGGTGGTGCTTATGATTGGGAAGTTAGTATCAGATACAACTTCGGTTCAGGATTCCCATTTACTCCTATGGCTGGTAACTACGAACAAGTTGGTTTTACAGGTGGAATTAATGAAGATTACACCACAACTAATGGTGATATGAGTTTCCTTTATGGTGACTATAACAGCCAAAGATTACCTAATTACCATAGAGTTGATGCTTCAGTAAAAAAGACATTTGAATTAGGTGAATTCTCCACATTAGAAGCTAACTTTAGTATTACAAATATTTTAGATAGAGAGAATATATTCTATGTAAATATTTATAATAGAGAGGTCGTAAACCAATTACCTATTATGCCTTCTTTTGGTGTTACTTTGAGATTTTAATGAAAAATAAATTGAGATTAGAAAAGAGGTTGTCTGAAAAGACAACCTCTTTTTTATTGAGCTAATTCTTAAACCGTAACCATTTCAACAAAATACCATCTAATTATTGAAATCAAAGAAAGACAGATGGGTATTCAAACTAAGGAACTACCGAATGGGCAAAAACCTATTCCGGGGAAGTTCACGAAAATACTATGGTGGTTTTCTACTGCTATACCAGAATTAATAAGAGATTGTACAACTGACAGATATAGGGCCAGGATAATTGGAGCAGGAGTTGTTTTTACTTGGGTTTATGCCACTGTTGCTTGGATTTATTTTTGGTCATTAAACATATTTTCACCTTTTCTATTTGTCCCACTTGGTATATTAATTGGATTTGGGATTTTGAGTATCGATAGAATGCTTATTGCGAGTATCAGCAAAAACAAGAAAAGTAAAATAGCTATTACTTTTAGAATTCTTTTAGCCATTCTTTTGGGTTCATTTATTGCTCAGCCCATTTTACTTTGGATGTTTGAGAAAGACATTAGCCAAGAAATTTCTATAGTTCAAGAAGAGAAGGTACAAGAAAAAAGAACGGAGGTGCAAGCCATCTATCAATCAGAAAAAGAAAACCTCATCGCAAAGAAAAACTCCTTATACATTGATAAATCAATAAAATATAGTGCTCTTGAAAAAGCTGAGAAAGAATATATTGATGAAATAGATGGAACAGGTGGCTCTAAGAAATTCGGGATTGCCGGAATCGCTCGCGAAAAAGAAAAAGCATATTTAAGAACTCAGCAAGCTTATCAAGATATGGAGGAGTCTCAAAAGAAAGAACTTTCTAGAATTGAAAAAAGATTAATGAATATCGATAGCACTATCAACAGTGGAACAGAGGATTTTAAAACCAACAAACTCTCCGAAGGTTTTCTCATTAGAGTCGATGCATTGCAAAGTTTATTTGAGAAAGACGAGCACTATGCCCTTCAAAAAAGATACTACCTCATCTTGCTCATCTTAGTACTGTTTGAACTCATTCCTATTATCAGCAAACTATATTTGCCTACTGGTTCTTATGACGAGAAAGTAAAGCTCCAAGATGAATTAGAGCTAAAACTCGCTCAACTCAACCAAGAACAAAATATAGATTTGCATGAACATACTTTTTCTGTAGCACAAGAATCGGATAAATTAATATCCTCAGAGATCTATAATCAAGCTCCTCAAAAACAAAAGGAAAAACTAGAAGAGTTGATGCAAGAATGGAAAGCTTCGCCTCAATTAAGTTTTGAGGAATTTCTTAATCAGGTAAAGTTTAAGATGATGCGAAACCGGGAAGTATAAAACAATTAGTGTTAACAGAAGATTAATTTAATCAAGCACATTTTGACAATTAAAAAAAATGGCTACATTTGTCCTCGAAATGAATAACAACATGAACATAAATAATTGGTGGCTTTTAGACTTATAATCTAAGAAGCAGCTATATTTATATAAAATATTTTACAAGACCTGCTTTTATAGCAGGTCTTTTTTTATGCAAAAAAATTAAACAATCATGACAAGAACGATGACAAATACAGCAAAATTTTGGTGGCACAACTCAGGAACTCGAACCTAAGAAGCCCCAGTGTATTATATATAAATCAAATATAAAGCCTGCTTCTAGCAGGCTTTTTTTATGCTCAATAAATTATGAAAAGAAAAGTATATACAAGTTATATAAAGACTATCGCCGACCTCATCACACCTGTGGGAGTATATAGCGCCCTTAGAGACCATTACCCAAATGCGCTCTTACTTGAAAGTGCCGATTATCACGACAGAAGCGATAGTAAAAGCTTTATCTGCCTTAATCCAATTGCGGGATTTGAAGCCACTCAAAAAAACTATGAAATACATTATCTCGGAGAGGAGTCTCAAAAAGTAGTCGCTACTAAAAACGAAGACATCCTCCATTCTTTTAAAAGATTCCTAGAGTCTTTTGAGCCTGTGGAAACTGATTTACCCTTCAATAGCTCTGGATTATTTGGGTTTTCCTCTTTTGAATCTGTTCAATATATGGAAGACATTGAAATGACCAACCCTAGTGATATCATGAAAGATAATCCAGATATGAAATATCAGCTTTTTGAATTTATTCTAGTCTTCGACCATTTTAAAAATGAGCTGTATATCACTCAAAATAGCATTGACAAAAACATAGAAAGTCCAAAAGAATTAGAAAAGTTTAAAGGGTTTTTGAGATTACAAAGCGACCCAGAATTCAAGTTCAATAAAGTAGAAGAGGAATCTGCAAATATTGATGCCAATACTTTTAAGGCCAATGTAAAAAAAGGGATTCATCATTGCTTAAGAGGAGATGTATTCCAGTTGGTATTGTCACGCCGATTTCAACAGAAATTCAAAGGCGACGATTTCAATGTTTACCGCAGTTTAAGAAGCATCAATCCTTCACCTTATCTCTTTTATTTCGATTATGGGAATTTCAAAATCATGGGCTCCTCACCTGAATCTCAATTAAAGATTAACAAAGGAATGGCTATTATAAATCCCATTGCAGGAACAGTTTTAAGAAGTCAAAATTCGGCAGAAGATGCTGAAAGAGCAAAAGCTTTACAAAACGACCCCAAAGAAAAAGCAGAACACGTAATGCTTGTAGACTTGGCAAGAAACGATTTGAGTAAGAACTCAGACAAAGTGAATGTGGAGACATATGCTGAAATTCAATATTTCTCTCATGTAATTCATATGGTAAGCCAAGTGAGTGGGAAGCTGAACAAAGATGCCAATGGTTTAGACATTTATGCCGACACATTCCCTGCAGGAACACTATCTGGTGCACCAAAATATAGAGCCTTAGAAATCATAAATGAAACAGAAACATCTACTCGTAATTTCTATGGTGGTGCTCTAGGATTTATGGGTTTCGATGGCAGTATCAATCATGCCATCATCATACGCTCTTTATTGAGTAAAAACCAAACTTTAAATTACCAAGCTGGAGCCGGAATAGTCGCTCACAGTACTCCAGAAGGAGAATTACAAGAAGTAGACAATAAAGTAGCTGCCTTAAGGAAAGCCATTGAAATAGCACAAACACTATAAGAAATGAAAATATTAGTATTAGATAATTACGATAGCTTCACCTATAATTTGGTTTATATATTGAAGCAAAACAATCTAGATTTTGATGTCTTAAGGAATGATAAGATTACCAAAGAAGAAGCTCTAGATTATGATGGAATTCTATTGTCTCCAGGCCCAGGAATTCCAGAGGAAGCAGGAAACATGCCTAGTATTATTGAAGCTTGCGCAGGACGAATTCCAATACTCGGTATTTGTCTGGGACACCAAGCCATTGCTCAATATCTTGGAGGCGAAATCATCAATAGAAACGATGTACTTCATGGTATGCAAACTCCCATTCTTCTCACCAAAAAGGACTCTCCAATTTTTAGAAATGTTCCAGAATCTTTTGAAGCCGGTCGGTATCATTCATGGGAACTAAACAAAGGTGAAGTTCCAGAGAAAATAGAAGCTACTGCTATTGATGAGCAAGGAAGTATTATGGCGCTACAAAATCTAGATTTGAATCTATATGGATTCCAATTTCATCCTGAAAGCATCATGACCCCAGAAGGAAAGACAATGGTAGATAATTTTATAGAAATCTGTAAAACTCAGGCCTCATGAAAAAGATTTTAGAAAGACTATTTCATCATCAGAAATTAAGTCGAGAGGAGGCTAAAGATATACTAGGCTTCATCTCCGAAGGAAAATTCAGTGCTTGTGAAGTGAGTGCCTTCCTCACTGTTTTTCGTATGAGGAGTATCACCGTTGATGAGCTATGCGGTTTCAGAGATGGAATGATAGAGCGTTGTATTCCAATTGACTTGGGTGAATTTAATCCAGTGGATTTATGCGGAACAGGTGGCGATGGCAAAGATACTTTTAACATCAGTACTTTGGCATCTTTCGTAACAGCTGGGGCTGGAATTAAAGTGGCTAAACATGGAAACTATGGGGTGAGTTCTTCTTGTGGTTCCTCCAATGTAATGGAACATTTAGGCTACCAATTTACCAATCAGACTGACTTGCTCAAACAACAAATAGATAAAAGCGGAATCTGCTTCCTTCACGCTCCTCTATTTCATCCATCCATGAAAAATGTGGCTCCAATTAGAAGAGAAATAGGTGTCAAAACCTTCTTCAATATGCTAGGCCCAATGGTAAATCCAGCATCTCCCAAAAACCAAATGGTGGGAGTATATTCCTTGGAGTTACAGCGCTACTACAAATACATTTATGAGCAAGAAAACAAGAATTATCGCATTGTTCATAGTATGGATGGATATGATGAAATCAGCTTAACCGCTCCGACTAAGGTTATCAGCCCTAAGAAAGAATATATGCTAAGTCCAGACCTCATCAGTAAAGAAAAAATAAATCCAGTAGATTTAATGGGAGGAAAAACAGTGGCAGAATCAGCAAACATATTCACAAGAATATTAAATGGTGAAGGAACTTATGCCCAAAACAGAGCCGTAATTGCAAATGCAGCCATGGCCATTAAAGCGCTACATTCAGAAAAATCCTTTGAAGATTGCCTAAATATGGCACAAGAATCTTTGGAAAGTAAAAAAGCACAACAAGCCCTAAAAACCTTAATTTCATCATGACCATTTTAGAAAAAATCATCGCTACAAAACAGCAAGAAGTAGCCCATAACAAATCAATAACTCCAGTAAAGCTTCTGGAAAGCAGTATTTATTTCGAGACCGAAAAAGTCTCCATGAAAGAATACCTATTGCGCCCAGACAAAGTGGGAATTATTGCGGAAATCAAAAGGAAATCGCCAAGTACGGGTGAGCTAAAATCTAGTGTTAATATAGAAGAGTTAAGCATTGGCTATATGCAAGCTGGAGCTACTGCACTTTCTGTTTTAACCGACAACACCTATTTTGGAGGACAAAACAAAGACCTTACTGAAGCTAGAAAATTCAACTATTGCCCCATCCTTCGAAAAGATTTCATCATCGACGAATATCAAATTCTTGAAGCCAAAAGCATAGGCGCCGATTGCATTCTCTTAATAGCTGCAAATCTAAGCCCACAAAGATGTTTGGAGTTGGCGAAATTCGCCCATAAACTTGGTTTAGAGGTCTTAATGGAGGTTCACTCCAAAGAAGAATTAGACAGCCATTGTAATGTACATTTGGATATTGTAGGGGTTAATAATAGAAACCTCCACGATTTCAGCACAAATATTGAGACCTCCATGAAACTATCGGAGTTTATTCCTGAGGAGTTCGTGAAAATTAGTGAAAGTGGAATTACAGAAGCCGAACAAGTCCTTCAGTTAAAAGAATATGGTTTTAAAGGCTTTTTGGTGGGTGGTCATTTTATGAAAATGGCCGAACCAGTAGTAGCATGCCGTGAATTAATTTCCAACATTCAACACCAACTGTCATGATTTTGAAAGTCTGTGGGATGAAATATCCTGATAATATTTTACCGCTTGCTGAAGAAAAGCCAGATATGATGGGCTTTATATTCTATCCAAAGTCAAAGCGGTATGTGGATAAAAAAGACCTTAAGAAGACCTTTTTAAAATGTGATAAAAATATTGATAAAGTGGCTGTGTTTGTAAATGAACCTGCCAAATTCATCGCTTCAGAATTGGAGGGATTGAACTTTAAATACATCCAATTACATGGCAAAGAAACAGTAGATGAAATTATAAAACTCAAGAAATGCGGCTATAAAATCATAAAGGCTTTTCCAATGAGTAATGATTTTGATTGGTCTCTTACTAAAGAATATGAGCAATATTGTGAATATTTCGTGTTTGACACCTCCACACCAAAACATGGAGGAAGTGGACTACAATTTGACTGGAACTTACTCAAAAACTATACCGACCAAACTCCATTTCTATTAAGCGGAGGAATTTCCATTCAAGATATGGAGCGTATTAAAATATTTCAGCATCCTCAGTTTTCGGGCATCGATATCAACAGTAAATTTGAAATAGAACCAGGATTAAAAAACATTGATTTAGTTAAAAGAATGATTAAAGAATTTAGAAAATGAACAAGGAAAAAACATCTAATCATATAGACAATGAAGGGTTTTATGGCGAATTTGGCGGTGCCTTTATTCCCGAAATGCTTCATCCAAATATTGAAGAATTAAAATCTTCCTACATCAATATTATTGAAGCTGAAGAATTTCAAAAAGAGTTTAAAGAACTTCTAAGAAATTATGTGGGACGCCCCACTCCAATTTATCATGCAAAAAGATTAAGTGAGCATTATCAAACGCAAATTTTTCTGAAACGCGAAGACCTTTGTCATACGGGTGCACATAAAATCAATAATGCTCTAGGGCAAATATTATTGGCTCAAAAACTCAATAAAACCAGAATTATTGCCGAAACTGGCGCTGGACAACATGGGGTGGCCACTGCAACGGCTTGTGCATTAATGGGTATGAAATGTGTAGTTTATATGGGTGCAGTAGATGTGGAAAGACAAGCTCCAAATGTAGCCAGAATGAAAATGCTAGGAGCTGAAGTGATTCCTGTGGAAAGTGGTAGTAAAACCTTAAAAGATGCGACCAATGAAGCCATTCGTGATTGGATAACTAATCCTAGAGATACGCATTATATTATTGGTTCAGTGGTTGGACCGCATCCGTATCCAGATTTAGTGGCTCGATTGCAATCTGTTATCAGTGAGGAAATCATGAGCCAGATGCCGGAGGAGCCTAGTCATATTATTGCTTGTGTAGGAGGAGGCAGCAATGCCATTGGAGCATTTTATCACTTTTTAGATAAGGAGCAAGTGGAGTTAATTGGAGTGGAAGCAGCCGGAAAAGGTATTCATTCCAACGAAACTGCTGCAACTTTAACATTAGGCAACACTGGAGTTTTACATGCCAGCATGACCACTTTATTACAAACCAAAGATGGACAAGTCATTGAACCGCACAGTATTTCTGCCGGATTAGATTATCCCGGAATTGGTCCTCAACATGCACATTTACATCAAAATAAAAGAGTGAAATATGTAAGTGCAACCGATGATGAGGCGGTTAAAGCAGCTTTTCTATTAACCCAAAAAGAAGGGATTATTCCTGCTCTAGAATCGGCCCATGCCTTTGCCTATTTGGAACAGCAAAAATGGAAATCAACTGATAGAGTGCTCATTAATTTAAGTGGTCGTGGAGACAAAGACCTCAGTACGTATACCAAATACAATCCATATTGATTGATATAAATCGTTTCTATTTCCCTTTCTTATTGAAATAAAATAGTTCCATAGCTAAGGCTATGCAAAGATTTTATTTCTCAATTAAAAAAAATATAAACCAATTTATCTATCCATCATATGGAATAGTAATTGGTATGACTCAAAATTTATTTAAATGCGATTAGAAGAATTATTAAAACAAGAAACAAAGCCGCTTTTGAGTATTTATTTCTCTGCTGGTTTTCCTCAGATTGATAGTCTTCCTGTGCTTCTCGAATCACTAGAAAGCGCTGGAGCAGATATGGTAGAAATTGGGATTCCCTATTCCGACCCCATTAGCGATGGCCCCACTATTCAGCACAGCAATAGCATTGCTCTGGAAAATGGAATTTCCTTAGAACTCATATTTCAACAATTGGAAAGTTCCTCCACTACCATCCCAAAAATAATGATGGGATATTTTAATTCTATTCTGCAATTTGGAGTAGAAGCTTTTTGTGAGAGATGCTCTGAAACTGGGATTACGGGTATTATTCTTCCCGATTTGCCCCTGGAAATCTATCAAAAGAAATATCAAAAGACCTTTGAAAAACATCAACTTAGTTTCATCCTTCTTATTACTCCTGAAACTAGTGAAGAACGAATCCGGTTGATTGATAATCACTCTACTTCATTTATATATGCAGTAAGTAGCGCAGGAACTACTGGTACAAAAAAAGGTATTCAAGGAGCTAAAAAATATCTTCAAAAAATTCAATCATTAAATCTAAAAACCCCGGTAATGGTAGGTTTCAATATTAGCAGACCAGAAGATTTCAAATTCGCCAGCAAATACACTAGAGGAGGAATCATAGGAAGCGCCTTCATTAAACATATCGAGAACAGTAATCATTTATCACAAGACACCCATCAATTTATCAAATATATTAAATCCTAAATCATGATTATACAATTAAACAAAAATATAGAATCAGGAGAAAACCTACAATTAGAACAAACTTTAGCTCAACAAAACATTCCATTTTACCCAGTAAATACACAGCTAGGTGAATATATTATCTGCACCCCAAATCAAGATTTCGATATCAGAAAAATTGGTCAATTAAAAGGAATTAAAGATGTACATAGAGTGAATGGAACCCACAAAATGGTCAGCAATAAATGGAAGGTGAAAAGAAGTAAAATAGATGTTGGTGATGGAATAGAAATTGGGGCTGGCGAAATGACAATAATGGCTGGTCCCTGTAGTATTGAAGACGAATCTCAAATTATAAAAACAGTGGAGCAATTAAAGAAAAATGGGGTAAAAATCATGCGAGGAGGAGTCTATAAACCCAGAACCAGTCCCTATAGTTTTAGAGGTCATGGTATGGAAGGGCTCAAAATGTTTCATAAGGTATGCCAAGCCAACGATATTAAAATCATTACAGAAGTGATGGAAACCGGACAAATTGATGCCATGGCACCATATGTGGATATTTTTCAGGTGGGCGCGAGAAACTCTCAAAACTTCAACCTTCTTGAAGCATTAGGACAAATAGACAAACCAGTAATGATAAAACGTGGAATCAGCGGTAGTATTGACGAGTTACTGTATTCTGCAGAGTATGTTTTCAAAAATGGAAACGAAAAACTCATTCTTTGTGAAAGAGGAATCCGAACCTATGAGAAAGCTTATAGGAATACTTTAGATTTAAATGCTGTTCCTATTTTGAAAGAAAAATCACACTTACCTGTAATTGTAGATCCTAGTCATGGAATTGGATTAAGAAAACACATTGTACCCATGACATTAGCCAGTATGGCCTCAGGTGCCGATGGAGTGATTATCGAGATGCATGAAACCCCAGAAAAAGCAGCTACCGACGGACAACAAACCATCGATTATAGCGA
Organism: Bacteroidales bacterium; assembly: GCA_016744655.1. Taxonomy (GTDB): domain Bacteria; phylum Bacteroidota; class Bacteroidia; order Bacteroidales; family UBA12170; genus UBA12170. The sequence continues at coordinate 24,649 of JADGDY010000006.1, forward strand.
ATTTAATTCGTTGATGGGGAAACTGAATACGCTGTCTGGAGTTTTGAATGGCTGGTATAATTAGTAAACAAGTAACATAAAACTCTGGTTAGAGGGTCTGATAAATAGAAAACTAGATATACTTAATATTAATATGGTTTTTAAATGGTATTATTGCCTCCTGAAAGAAAAACTAGTTCTTTCAGAATCCAGGGCCTCAATCCTTTCGCTATGCTCAAGGCTTTGATCCCTCATATAATGTAAAGGATGATAGCCTTGAAGTATGAAAGGATAGCGTCCTTGGATTTGTGCCCTCGAGGGAAGACATCCCTAGTCTATCCGACTCCCGCAAAAAAACATTACTCAAACTAAGATATTATTTCCTATTTTTGAGACATTAAAAAACACAATCATGAACAATTATACAAAATCCATTTTATTAGGCTTCATCTTGTTATTTAGCCTCAACTCCTTCTCACAAGATACCTTTTCTATTGTAGCTGTTGATTCAGTGACCGGAGAGGTTGGAAGTGCAGGAGCATCTTGTGTTGATTTAATAAACTACCCAGGTATGACCAATCATTTTTTGGGTGAACTATTCCCAGGTGTGGGAGCTATTAACTGCCAAGCCTATTATTTAGAAAGCAATCAGGTGAATGCTAGAAATAGGATGAATGAGGGGATGACCCCAAGTGAAATTATTACTTGGCTAGAGGAAAATGATGTTCAAAACAATCCTCATCAAAGGCAATATGGAATTGTAGCTATGGTAGATGGTTCACCAGAATCAGCAGGATATACAGGAGTAAATACCGATGATTACAAAAACCATGTAACTGGTCCTAATTATTCCATCCAAGGAAATATTCTTTTAGGGCAAATGGTTTTGGACAGCATGGAAGCCCAATTCCTCAGAGCAGAAGGAGATTTAGCTTGTAAGCTTATGGCAGCATTGCAAGGTGCGAATATGGTAGGAGCTGATACTCGTTGCACTAGTAATGGAACCTCTTCTCTTTTCTCCTTTGTAAAAGTGGCTCACCCCGATGATGTTTTTGGTAGCCCATCCTTTGTTTTAGGATTAAGAACGGCAAACAATGCAGGTATCGAACCTATCGATTCACTTCAGGTATTATTTGATGAAGTACAGTACTGCCCAAGTGTAGGTATAGAGGAGTCTAATAATTTTGAAAACTACTTTACATTAAAACCCAATCCTGTTGATGATATATTGTCTTTAGAATCTGACTTAGATGGAGTATTCCAAGTGAGAATAGTTGACATCAATGGAAAACAAGTCTTACAAAGTTCCATCCTCAAAAACTTAAGCTTCGATGTGAGTCATTTAGATTCTGGCATGTACTTCATTCAAATCTATAATGAGCAACAAAATTTCATCAAGAAAATAATCAAGAAATAAATAAATTGGCCACTAAGACAGAAAGGCGCAAAGACAACACAAAGAAAGGTGAATTAATTGTTTTTCATCCTTATGTATATTTAAGACAAGGAAATTGATTTGACTAGATTTTTTCACTCCCTTTAGACTCGAAGCAAACAAAAGATCAATAATCAAGAAATAAACATTCAATAGCCTAAGCAAATTGCCAAAGGCCAATAGCTAAAAATAAATAAATGCAAACAATACTCATCATCATAAACGATGCTCCTTACGGAACAGAAAAAGCCTATAATGCCTTAAGAATGGCCATGAGATTACAAAAAGACCACGGCGATAAAGCTAAAGTCAATATCTTTCTTTTGGCTGATGCGGTTTTCTGCGGACTTCCAAATCAGAAAACACCAAATGGCTTTTATAATATTGAACGCATGATGAAGTCGGTAGTTAATAATGGTGCCGAAATAAAAAGTTGTGGTGGATGTTCCGAGGCTCGAGGAATTGACAAATTAGAGACCATCGAAGGCGTTCAGTTGAGTAATATGAAAGAATTTGCCCAGTGGACTGTTGATTGTGACAAAGTACTAACTTTCTAAAACTTAACCATGAGAAGAATAGGAATAATATTAAGCACCATGATTTTAATGATTCTCATGCAATCTTGTGAGGAAAAAGAAGACATTAATGGTCAATGGGAGCTGATACAAGTGGAAACTAATGCTGGTATTTTAATCCCTCAAGTAGATTTTCTTGTCCAGGTTGAGGATAAAAAAATCAATTTCAATCTCGATGTAAATTCATGTTTCACCGATATAGAAATTAGGAATGATAGCATCATTTATCAGTTTGCTGCTTGCACAAAAATGTGCTGTGATGGAAACACGGATCCTATTGGTGCTTTCTTGAATTATAGTGGTGCTTATTCATTCAAGGATGGGTATTTATATATTCAGAATGAGAATCTCTATAAGCTTAGAAAGATAGAGTTACCAGAATAAATCTAATTTATTTGTCTTCTAAATAGATGTCTTGTTAAGAAGATTCCCTGTCTTTTAGTATCTGTATTTAGAGCTGTTGAAGTAATACTAAACAACTCCCATCCATCAGATTCAGTATCACTAATAAGTTGGACGATAGTTTTTTCATTGGTTTGGACATTACCAAAATTTATCCCAGCCGCACTGAAAAAATTCTTTAATTCATAATCGTTAAGAACATTGGTTTCTCCTTTTACTGTCTCAATGACCGAAGACCTACCAAGCCCTGCTCCTACAACCGACTCTAGAGTTGCTATCTGTTTCCATTCATAGCTTGGTACTGGTTTTTCAGCACTATTAAATCCCAATATTCCTAAAGCGATAATAAATACTAATGCAATTAAAGTAAAATTTGAGTTTTTCATTTTATTAGTTTTTAATTATAAATATAATTAAAAAATCAATATTAAACTAGGTGATACCTATTACGTATTGAACAATTACAATGTGTATTTCTACGTCCGCATTTCATATCAGTTTACTACTTTTACTACATTTGTTTTTATCAAATAATTACTCCACTTTTGCTCATTATAATACAATCACAAAACAAAATATGCGTAATCTTTTAATACTGTTAAGCGGTTTCATTCTATTATTTAGCTCTTGTAAAAACACTGCTATTACTGAAAACCAAAATCCTTCCGAACCATTTACTATAGTATTTTACAATGTAGAAAACTTGTTTGACACCATTGATGCACCAGATAAATGGGATGAAGAATTCACTCCTCAATCTGAAAAAAATTGGGATAGTAAAAAATATTTTAAAAAGTTATCAAATATAGCTGATGTATTTGACAGTATAGGAAATCACGGATTACCTGCCATTATTGGACTTGAAGAGGTGGAGAATAGAGCTGTTTTAGAAGATTTAGTAAAACAAGAAAAGCTAGAAGCTGCCAATTATGAAATCATTCATTATGAATCTCCTGATTTTAGAGGAATAGATAATGCATTGCTTTATAACCCCAATATTTTCACTGTTCTTCATCAAGAAGCAATTCCTGTAAATATGCCAGAGGAGATTGCCTATCGTAAGGGTCAAAAAATGACAAGTAGAGATATCCTATATGTGAAAGGGTTAATCAATAATAGAGATACGCTTCACGTTTTTGTCAACCATTGGACTAGCATGTATTATGGCGAAGAAGAAACCATTCCTCACAGAGCTTATTGTGCTTCAGTATTACGAGATAAAATCAACACTATCTTTGCAAAAAACCGCGAAGCAAATATAATAGCAGGTGGTGATTTTAACGAAGACAATTTTGGCCCAGCTGTAAATAATGTATTAAAAGCTGATACAATTCTAGAGCAGTTTGAAGTTGGACATCTTTACAGCTTAACAAATTATCTAAACACTGTTAAAGGAAAATCTACTTATAACTATAGAGGAGAATGGGGTATTTTAGACCACATTGTAGTAAGTGGAAGTCTCCTCCAAACTAATAAGTCGTTATTTACTCATAAAGATGCCATTAATGTTTTTGATTCCGATTTAGTACTGAATTATTATAATAACAAATATGGTAAAGGAAATCGTCCTAATAGAAGTTATGCAGGGAATAGATATTTTGGTGGATATAGTGACCATTTAGCTATTTACATTGAATTCAACAGTTTACCATAGATAAGAAATACAAAAACCTGATGAGTATAAACAAAACAATAGCTTCTAGCATTCTTAAACTTTGGGGATGGAAAGTGAAAGGAGAAAAGCCTAAGTTTAAGAAGTATGTCTTTTTAGCTGCTCCTCACACTTCAAATTGGGACTTTCCTATTGGTCGTTTATCCACCACTGTTATGGGAATAGATAATAAAGTGCTCATGAAAAAATCATGGTTTTTCTTTCCACTGGGATATATCTTTAAATGGCTTGGAGCCATGCCTATTGACAGAAGTAAATCGGGGACTGTAATTGACTACATACTTAGGCTTTTTGAAGAAAAAGATGAATTTGTTTTTGCCATTACTCCAGAAGGAACACGATCTTATGTTGAGTCTTGGAAAACAGGATTCTATACCATTGCAACTCGAGCTAACGTGCCTGTAGTACTTGGTTATCTTGATTTTGCCAAAAAAGAAACTGGAGTTGGTCCTACCATTTATTTAACCGGTGATAAAAAAGCTGATTTTGAAAAAATAATGCAGTTTTATAGAACGATAGGTGCAAAACATCCGGAAAAATTCAATCATAACCCTAGTTTAGGACGTAAATAAAAACATAACATTGCATATTATTGCCACCCTTAAATAATACACTTGGCAAATACAATTCAATCATTTGTAAATCAGCCGTATACCCTATCGAGTTTATAATTTAGACCATGTATAAATTGCAAAATTTCGGCATCAAAAGCCTTAATCACTCGTAATCATTCTTTACATTTGCGAAAAATCTAAAAAAAACTTAAACAACAAAAAATCATGTTTATATTAATGGTGATTATTTTTGTTCTAGGATATGCAGCAATTGCACTAGAGCATCCCTTAAAAATTGATAAGGCAGCTTCTGCTTTATTAATTGGAGTTTTAACATGGACCGTATATGTTCTCAATGGACATACCATTCTAAGTTTAGGCTATAATACTAGCTGGAATGATTTAATTGCTGGTTCTCATGGAGCAAATCACGACACATTTCATTTCATCAAGCATGAATTGGAACATCATTTAGTTGAGATTGCAGAAATCTTATTCTTCCTTTTAGGAGCAATGACTATTGTTGAAGTTGTTGACCGTCATGGAGGATTCAGAATCATTACTGACAAAATCAAGACTTTAAACAAAGTCAAGTTATTATGGATCTTCTCTATCCTTACTTTCTTCATGTCTGCTGCTCTTGATAACTTAACTACAACTATTGTAATGTTAGCATTGATTAGAAAAATCATGGCTAATAAAGAAGACAAGTGGTTCTTTGCTTCAATGGTAGTATTAGCATCTAATGCTGGTGGTGCATGGTCTCCAATTGGTGATGTAACAACTATTATGCTTTGGATTGGTGAGCAAATTACTGCTCAAAGAATTATTATCGATACTATTGTACCTTCATTTGTAACTATGGTAGTTCCTGTAATCATTATGAGCTTCTTTATGAAAGGTGATGTTGAACCTGCACAGATTTCTGAACACGATGAAGATAATGGTGAATCAATTTCTAGTGGTCAGAGAAATTTCATCTTTGGTTTAGGTGTGGCTTCTTTATTATTTGTTCCTGTTTTTAAAACGGTGACACACCTTCCTCCTTACATGGGAATGTTATTAGGATTAGGAAATATGTGGTTAGCTACAGAGATTATTTTGAAAAATAAATCGGCTGCCTTCAAAAAGAAATATAATGTAATAGGAATTATCAAGCATGTTGATGTAGCTACTGTATTCTTCTTTATGGGAATTCTAACAGCTGTTGCTTCATTACAATCGGCTGGGCATTTAGCTATTATGGCTGGTTTCTTAGATACCAATCTACATAACATATATGCAATTAATATAGCTATTGGTGTACTTTCTGCTATTGTAGATAATGTACCTTTAGTAGCAGGTTCTATGGGGATGTATGAGATATTCACACCAGAAATGGTTAGAGCTGCCGCCGACCAAGCTTATGCTGCTGAATTCATGCAAGATGGTAACTTCTGGAAGTTCTTAGCATTCTGTGCTGGAACAGGTGGATCAATATTAATCATTGGTTCCGCTGCTGGTGTTGCTGCTATGGGAATTGAAAAAATTGACTTTATCTGGTATTTCAAGAAAATTAGTCTTCTTGCATTAATCGGATATTTATCGGGTGCTTTCACCTATTGGTTAATGTTCGCATAATAAAATCAATATATATTATTGAGGCTCTCTTTTTTAAAGGGAGCCTTTTTTGTACTTCAAACTAAAAGTTAACTGTTAATGGTATTACTTTAGATTGAATACTATTCCTAGCTCCGATTCTCCAACCTATGAAACAAAATCGATGAGTTAAAAAAGAGAGAACAGATTTAAATATCGGTTATTAGCTTTTCACTATTACCTAAAATCAAGAACCCCAATTATCTCTATCCAAGCTACGATAATTAATAGCTTCAGCCAAATGGTCATTCTGAATAATTTCTGAGGATTCTAGATCAGCGATGGTTCTGGCTACTTTTAAGATCCTGTCGTAGGCTCTGGCAGAAAGGCTTAGTCGTTCCATGGCGTTTTTTAGTAAATCTCGTCCTCCCTCGTCCAACTTACAATAAACTTGTAATTGCTTACTCGACATTTGAGCATTGGCATGTACTTTAGCATCCTCATTAAATCTAACTTGTTGAACTTCTCTAGCTTTTATTACCCTTTCTCTAACTAGATGACTTTTCTCACCCTGCTCCACACTATTCATTTCTCTAAAAGGAACGGGAACTACTTCCACATGAATATCGATTCTATCCAATAAAGGTCCTGAGATTTTATTCAAGTATTTCTGCACAATTCCTGGCGCACAAACACAATCTTTGTCAGGGTGGTTATAAAAGCCGCAAGGGCATGGATTCATAGCCGCAATCAGCATGAAGTTTGCAGGATATTCAACGCTAATTTTTGCTCTGGAAATGGTCACAACTCTATCTTCCATGGGTTGCCGCATGACTTCTAAGACGGTTCTCTTAAATTCTGGGAGTTCATCAAGGAATAATACTCCATTTTGCGCCAATGAAATTTCCCCTGGCTGTGGATAAGTTCCTCCGCCTACTAGTCCTGCATCCGAAATGGTATGATGGGGCGCTCTAAATGGGCGAATGGAAACCAAAGCATCTGTTCTTCTCAATTTACCTGTTACCGAATGAATTTTTGTAGTTTCTAGTGCTTCATGCAAACTTAGAGGTGGTAATATGCTTGGCATCCTCTTGGCCAACATGGTTTTTCCTGCTCCTGGAGGACCAATGAAAATAACATTATGGCCACCGGCTGCCGCTATTTCTAATGCCCTTTTAATGTTTACTTGTCCTTTTACGTCCTCAAAGTCGAATTCGTAATCGTTGAGACTGGCATAAAACTCTTTTCTGGTATCAAGAATTTCTTTTTCTATACTGGGTTTGCCATCAAAAAAATCTATAACTTCTTTAATATTTTCTGCTCCATAAACATCTATATTATTTACAATGGCAGCTTCTTTTGCATTTTGCTTAGGTAAAATGAATCCTTTGAAACCCTCCTCTCGAGCTTGTATGGCTATTGATAAGGCACCTTTTATTGGTTGTAAGCTCCCGTCTAATGAAAGTTCACCCATAATGATAAACTTGTCTATATCTTTTGATTGCATTTGCTCTGAGGCGGCTAAGATACCTGCGGCTATTGTTAAGTCATAGGCAGAGCCTTCTTTACGGATATCAGCTGGAGCCATATTAATCACAATCTTTTTTCCGGGCAAACGATATCCAATGTGTTTTAGTGCAGATTCTATTCTTTGATGGCTTTCTTTAACTGCACTGTCAGGCAGTCCAACTAAATAAAAATTGACACCTTGATCTACATTTACTTCTACTGTGATGGTAATGGCATTGACTCCAATCAGAGTGCTACCAAAGGTTTTAATGAGCATAATAGTGAGAATTTGGGATGCTAAGTGGCTAAGGTACAAAATTTCATGCAATAATAATTGATGAAACGATAAGAAGTAAGAAAAATGACAGGAGGCTTTTAGTAGGTTTTTTGGAGAGTACTAGTAAAGAAAAAACAGTTTCATCCAGTTTCTTTTCTTTATGGGAAATCGATATCCAACAAATAGCTTTAAATAGGTATATGAAGTTGTGGTAAATTTATCTGCTAATAAATCACTGGCATAAATATCCGCTACTCCAAAAACTCCACCATAAAACTTATTTCCATTATAGCCAGCAGATATTCTACTATAAATAGAACCTCCAAAACTATTTGAAAAATGAATTTCTGACTCATCATGCAACAATACATCACCGTAACTATATAATAAACCTGGAATGAGGGCCGCATGTATATAGAATTTCTTTTTAATACTGAAGGTGTACATATATCCTGCATTCATTCCTATTTTCAGATATTCAGCAGAATTAATATTCAAATATGAATTTTGCAAGCTATCAACCTGAATAATAGGAGTCGGAGAGTATATTCCTTCCATATTTGCTAAAATTCCAATAACTGGGGAGCCAGCACTTTTTTTCTGACGAGCACTTGGCCTCAACGCTGCTTTATTTGAAAATTTCTTATGATTGAAAGTATAATATACACTTAAATTAAAGGTTCTATTTTGCAAATTCTTTAAATATGGATAATACTTCTCATTTAAAAACCAATCAGGATATAATCCCTCCACATTCTCATGGGTAAAGCCTCGTGTTGCTCTATAATAGGCATTGGCTCTGAACATTCTACCAGAGATTCCTAATTTAATTGCAAAGCTTTCAGAATCTCCCTTTGCTTCATTATTCATTTCGAGACCAGGAATTGCATAAGTGATTTCCAAAGCTAGCCACTCATAATCTAATCCAATTCCATAACGCATGGGCGTGTTTGAAACAAATCGGTAGCGGTATTCTGTTTCTGTGTTAACTAAATCAATACCTGTTTGCTGACTAACTCCAATGATAGCTAAATGGAGTTCATCACTTATATCATCAATATAATTGGTATCATATTTTAGTGGTTTGGTTTTAAAACTGGTATCAATATCAAAAGCCCATAAACCCTCGCTAAAGAGTATAAGAAATACCAAAAATATGTGTTTGCAATTAAGATGCATTATTGAACAACTATAAAATTTAGGCTTTAGTATTTAAATGGTATAATTCTGCGAAATTACTTTTATAAACGTAATTTATAGAAGATATTAGGATATTTTAACCAATATTTTGAGGCTCGCTTTTAGTTGGATAGTAGTATGGTTTGAAATATTCACGCTACTCTTTTAAACAAATTTACTTAAAGTTTCTAAAAGTTGATCTTGTTTAAATGGTTTACTGATGAAATCATTCATTCCCGCTTCTATACTTCTATCCATATCTACTTTCATGGCATTAGCTGTCATACTGATTATTGGAATAGCTTTGAGAGTTTTTTCATTTTCGTATTCTCTGATTATACGAGTGGCTTCTAGGCCATCCATTTCGGGCATTTGCATATCCATTAAGATCACATGGTACTTGTTTTGCTCAAATTTCTGGACTGCTTGTAAACCATTCTCAGCTATATCGACCTGATGTCCTAATTTCTCCAGAACTGTAATAGCAACCTTCTGATTTATCAAATTATCCTCCGCTAATAAAATTTTTAGAGGAGGGATTTTATATTTATTCTGCTTAGTTTTTTTCTCTTTCTGCTCCACTAGTTCTTCACTAAACAACACATGCATTAAAGTACGCTTGAGTTGGTCGAGTCTAATGGGTTTATAAAGATAAGCCTGGAATCCTGCCGTTTGAAACTCCTTTTTTAAACTAAGTTGAGTCATAGAAGAGAGTAGTATCATTACAGCATTCTTCGTCTTAGGATTGTTTCTCACCATTTTTGAAAATCCGAAACCATCAATATCAGGCATCATATAATCTGATAGCACAAAATCATAGGGTTGATGGTTATCATAAGACTCCTCAAGAAATTTAAAGGCCTCGTAGGCGGAATATGCTGAATCGCTCTTACAGCCCCAAAAACCTAAATACTTCTCTAAGATTTTCACATTAGTTGCATTGTCATCGAGGATGAGCGCTTTTAAACCAGCTAATTCTATTTCTGGTTCTTCGTAGGTTTTGTTCATGTCCATCTTTAGTTTTGCGGTAAAGCTAAAAATAGAACCTTCCCCCATTTCACTTTCAACAGCAACATCACCCTTCATTTGATTGGCAAGTCTTTTTGCAATAATTAATCCTAAACCAGTTCCACCAAACTTTCGAGTGGTAGAAGCATCAACTTGACTAAAGGGTTTGAAGAGTTTCTTCATTCCTTCTTTGGATATTCCTACGCCTGTATCTTGAATTTTAAACAGAATCTCAACCTCATCGTATACAATTTCGGTAATCTCTGCAGAAATCAACACTTCTCCACCCTCAGGTGTAAACTTGATCGCATTATTAGCAAAATTGATCATAATCTGTTTCAATCGTACAGGGTCTCCTAGCAACTGGTGTTTGACATCAATTTGGGTATAGGTAATTAATTCTATCTTTTTCTGTTCTGCTTTAAACACTAGTAGATCTGCAATTTCACTAACTACTTCATCAATAATTATTGGGGTTTGCTCTAGTTCTATCTTGCCAGCCTCAATTTTAGAAAAATCTAGGATGTCGTTGATAATACTCAAGAGATTATTCGCTGAAGTATTGATCACATCAAGATATTCTATTTGCTCTTTATCGAGTTTGGTTTGTTTTAGAATTTCTGTCATTCCCATGATTCCATTCATGGGAGTTCTAATCTCATGACTCATATTGGCTAGGAAAGCACTTTTTGTTTTATTGGCCAAAATGGCCTTCTCTTTGGCCTCCACCAAGTCGTTCATCAGTTTTTTACGCTCTGTGATATCAGTGATAAAAGTGAGAACTTTAGGTTCACCATCCTCTCCAGTTATTAAAGTGGTATCAGCCAAAACAAAGCGCTCCTCTTTATCTTTCGACATCAATTGCCAATCTCTTCTGATGTCGTTTTTTCCTCTATATAAATCGAAATAATCTTTTTGTATTTGTTCCATTTGGCTTTTATGGAAAATGCTCCAAATATCTTGTCCTTTTAAATCGAATAAGGAACAGTTCATCAGCTCACAGAAAGCTGGATTTACATATTCAAATACAGCATTTTCATCAGACACAGACATTCCAATAGGCGTATTTTCAATGATATTCCGAATACGCTTTTCACTTTCTTTTAGTTTACCGGCAGAGGTTTTATATAGTTTTTCAATATTTTTCCACTGCTTCATGGCCTGTTTTAGAAAGGTATTTTCTTTCTCCAAGCTTTTTAATCTCTTTTGAAATTCGTCTGATGTTTCCATAATTCTAATGACTTAGTTCAGGATAAACGATGTCTAATCCACATCTTAAATCTTCAAGATATTTAATGGCTTCCACCACAAACTCTTTTGGTATGATACTTCCATGTTGAGGTAAAATGCATCCTATTTTTAGGTCTTGAATTTTCAAGGCAAATCCTTTTGCTGCAATATTTGAAGCCATATAATCTAGATGAAAGAGGTCTAATTTCATGGTATGCTCATCAAAATCATCTACCACCAATTTCCAATTGATGTCTAATGCTGCCCAAATATCTCCGCTCAACATAAAATTGCTTTCCTTATCTAGGGTAGTAAAAGCCCCAGGGAAATGAAGAAATGGTGCTTCAATAAATTCTAGAACATTTCCATTGGAAAAGCGGTATTTAAAATCATTATCCTCGCCAATGCTATAGAAATCATAGTCTTCCACACCATAATGAGGCAATAATACTTGTGTTCTATCGGAGGAGATGATTTTTAGTTCTGGCTTTAAAGCCAACCAGTCGATCATAGAACCTGCCACATCTGGATCTTGGTGACAAAGTACAATTCCTTTTAATTGTTCTAATGGAATGACTTCCTCAACTCGTTTTCTCACAAAGTCGAAATAGGCTCTACTTCCTGGATCGAATAATATGGCTTCTTCTCCACTTACAATTAAATAAGTATTGCACCTGAAAGCAGTATCCTCAGGAATTCCAAGCCAATAAATGGTATGATGTGCATCATTATAAAAAACAGGGCAGGGCTTGCTAGTGAGTTGGTCTATAGGGATGTTTAGGTCACCTAAATTTATTTGGTTTTTCATAATTCAAAAGATTGTTCACTATCAAATATAGTGAAAAACTTCCTAAACTGCAAGAGGAAACAAAAATCATCAAATTGTTAAGGTCTGGCTATTTTTTATTTTGATGTGCCGCAGTTAATTTGCAGCATACCGTTTGGATTATTGCTCTTTTTATAGAGGTGAGTTCGCAAGGTCCGTGACAAAACATCAAATATTATGTGTCTTTAAAAACATATTTATTTCATACCTTTTTTGAATTGACATTATGACGTCGCTTTACTTCCAGCTTCTTTTTAACACTAATCTGGCGACTTTATTTTCCTCATTATATATCTGTTTTTATAGATATTGCGGTGCTCTGCACCTTAAAATTGAAGCAATAAAGAATAATTATTATAAGGGTCAGAGATCGGAACGATGCTGCACCAATGCGTCTGCACCCGCTTACCTCTATAAAAAAATCAAAAAAAGAAAAATAAGCTACAGAGTAGCGGAACTACAAAAAGGCTATTTATCGTTTTTTTGGCTACCACAATAGAGAAAAAAACCACATTGCTTAGCGCATCAAAATAGGATTTAGCTCTACCTCAACAGTCATAAATAATGACTTTCTAGTAGTATCAAACACCATTTACAATAACTACTGAGTTCTCCTTCGTGGTTAGGTTAATTGTGATAGTCCAATAACAATTTCCACCATCATTTACTACAAAAAGTTTGTTTCTCCAATCGAAGGGCTCCCAAACGGTTTTTTCATCAACTTCTATTGGTGTTTGGAGGATTCTACAAAACGCATTAATTCTAACTATTTTATGATTATTATCATCAAAGTAGAAAACGTATTGTCTGTAGTAATCTTTGATTTGTAATAATATTGGTTCTTTTAAAAAATTAAATTCCCCATTTTTAATTGTTTTCTTAAGAATGTTTTCAGTATCATTGAAGTCATCCATTGTGGGTTGGAATAGTCTGTAATTATTGCTACTTAACCATTTTTTGGTTACTTCATCTGAGATAACAGCAACTTTATCATCATCTAATTCTTCAATACATGAATTATTGTTACAATTCTCAGACAACAAACAAGATGTAAGAAATATTATTAAAATAAATGCAAGCTTTTTCATTTCTTAAACTGTGAGAAAACTACTTACACAATCTAAAACGAGTGGTGAATGTAAAGCAAGAACCTTCACCCTTTTTACTTTCCAGTTTTATATCTCCACCCATAATTTGACTTAACCTTTTGGAAATACTTAAACCAAGACCACTACCACCAAATCTTCTGGTAATGGTTTGATTGCTTTGGGAGAATGGTCTAAAAATGTCTTTTTGCTCATCTGGACTCATCCCTATTCCATTGTCACACACTTCGGTATTGATGATTAAATGATTCTCGCTATGGCTATCTATTTTCACAGTTAGTTTCACTTCGCCATCTTTCGTAAACTTATTGGCGTTCCCCAATAGGTTATATAAAATTTGCTTGTAACGCGTGATGTCTCCAGATAATAATGTTGGAATATCCTCCTCAATTTTTAAAACAAATCTATTATTATTGGTAGTGTTTTGTATTTCGTAGGATTTAATCATCAATTCCAGATCTTTCTTCAAATTGAAATGAGATCTATCTAATTCAATCTGGCCCATCTCAATTTTAGAATAATCCACTAAGTCATTCAATAAACGCGACATATGATCAGTAGAAGAGGTAAGAATATTAAGATAGGTAAGTAATTCAGGATCTTTAATATCATCTCTCATTAAATCAGCAATACTTGATATCACGCCTAAAGGGTTTCTAATTTCATGGCTTACTGTTCCAACTGCTAAAATCTTATCTTCAAGTGCTTTTAGTGATTTTGCTTTTTCAAGCTCAAGGTCTCTACGTGCTTGTTCAATCTCAAGGAAAATAAGTACCTTAGATTGTAAGATTTCCATGTTAAGGGGTTTGGTCATATAATCCACCCCACCTTTTCTATAACCCTTAAAAATACTGAACTCATCGAAATAAACTCCACTAATGAAAATGATTGGTGTTTTGCTATTTCTATAACCACTCTGGATAATTTCTGCCAATTGATATCCGTCCATTTCTGGCATTTGAACATCGAAGATCAGTAGTGCATAATTCTTACTATTGATCCAATATATAGCTTCTTTAGCTTTGGTAGTAGTATCAATAGTTGCATCTAAATGCCTTAATGCTGCGGCAGTGGTTACTAAGTTTTGCCTGTCATCATCAACTATTAATACACATGGTTTTTCACTGAGTTCCATTTGGGTTTATTTTGTGGCTTCGAGCGGAAAGTCTTTAAATAGTTTTTGCATCACTAGTTTAATTCCTTCTCCATCACCCTTACCTTTTTTGTGAGATTTTATAGTCTTCTTAGCAATTCCTTGCCAAGCTAGTTGTTTCTTTTTCACATCTAATAAATCTACAATTAATGTTCCTTCTTCGTAATCGTAGCTGTGCATGGTTCCTGCTACAGAAACACCACCTGGGTTGTTATATCCCCAAGGGCCATAATAGTATCCAACAGTAGGTCCTGAAGAATAGAAATCGTTATAAGTTGCGGTTCCTGTTTTCTGATCAACAATTAGAAATAGATTCACAACTAAGTCTGTTTTTCCTTCTCCTTTTACAAATCCTAATTTTTCCAATTCAAATGATGTGGCATCTCTAAATCTTTTTTTATCACGCTCACTTAAAATTTCATCACTTTGTTTATTCCATTGTACGTAAGAGTATGTTTTGTATTGTTTAAAGTCGACTTGAGGATCGTAATCAACGGTAACCTTAGTAAGGTTGCATGATGTAAATGCAAGAGCAAGAATAATTAGTAATGGGAAAAGTTTATTCATAATGGATAATTTAATTCGGTTTATAATATTAAAGATACTTGTTTATACAAAGAAAATCAAATATTTTCAATTTATCTTGAAAAACTTGAAAAAGGAATGCTATGAAAATAGGGGATGATGTAACTATATTTTGTCTTTAGATTCTTTAAGAACATTGTAGAGGAATTCACGAGCTCTAAATAATTGAGCTTTAACAGTTCCTAGAGGAAGCTCTAATTCTTCTGATATTTCTTCATAGGAATACTCCTTAAAATATCTCAACTCCACCAAGGTTTTATAATGAGGCTTTAGCTTGTCGACGATTCCTCTCATCAACTGAATTTTTTGTTGCTTGATAAATGATTCCTCTGGGTCTAATCCTCCAGATTCAATGTTTTGAGCCATATCTGGGCCCTCCTCATTGTTTGAGAATGGTTTGTCGATACTTAAAGTACGCTGCTTCTTCTTTCTAATGAAATCGATAGCATTATTGGTAGCTATCTTAAAAAGCCAAGTACTAAAAGCATATTTAGGAGAATAGGATTTAATATTTTTAAATGCCTTACCAAAAGCCTCAATGGTTAAATCTTCAGCATCGGTAGCATTATTTGTCATTTTGAGGAGCATGAAGTAAAGGCTATCCCTATAGTTTTTCATCAAGTCGGCGTATGCGTCCTGATTACCTTTTAGGGCCAGTAAAACTAATTCGTAGTCTCTTTGAGCTTTATGAGTCAGCTTATTGTTTACTTCCATTGATTTTTAGTGTAGATAGTGTTACTCATTACCAATAAACTATTGAGTAAAAAGATAAACAATTCTAATATTGGCGAAGGTAAAAATAATTTCTTTTCGTTGAGCTTATTCATGCTAGTTTTCTGGATAACCATAAAACTAATTAATCGAACACCCAAAATTCCTAATACATAGTAAAATAGAAAGCCACTAAACATTTGATATGCAAATAGAGAATAAAATACTAATAGACTAAAAGGGTATAAACTCAATACCAATTGGTGTCTTTTCTTGTATAATTTGCCTGCAGAGAGGTGTCTTTTCTTTTGTTTTATCCACTGTCCAAATGTGGTTTTAGGAACACTATAGGTAAAACTATCTGGATTTACACAAATTTTCACATTATTGCTTTTTGCTGTTTCGTTTACAAATAAATCGTCATCGCCAGAAGCAACTTTGTAATGCGAAATAAAACCATTGTTCTTATAAAACAAAGATTTGGTATAGGCTAAATTTCTACCAACACCCATATATGGCATTTTTGCCAATGCAAAAGATAAATATTGAAGTGCAGTAAAATAACTATAATATCTAATTAGAGAATTTAATATTCCTTTTTGTGGTTGATATGGTCCATAACCCAGTATGATTTGAGTTTGATCATCAAATCCCATTTGCATATTCCTGATCCAATTTTTGCTATTTACCTGGCAATCAGAATCTGTAAGTAGTAATATTTCGTGTTTTGCGGATTTTATACCTATAGAAAGAGGGAATTTCTTTCCTGGATAAAAGCTAACACTGTGGTTCATATTCACTACTTTTAGATGGTCGTATTGATTACTCAATCTATCAAGAAGCGCCATGGTTTCATCGTCCGAGCGATCATTCACCACCACCACTTCATATTCTGGATAGTCTTGTGTTAAAATACTAGGTAAGTGTTTTTGTAAGAAGAAGTAGTCATCACGAGTAGTAATTACTACAGAAACTGGTTTCTCGATTCGTTTATCCACTTTGGGTTTATAAAAAGCCAAGCGACCAAATATAAACCAGATATAAATCATCTGGATTAGAAAGGTCAGTGAAAAAACACCAAAAACAATTATGTTTATGTCGTAGAAATTGATCATTTAAGCTTTTTTTACAAGAAACGAAAGTACAAAAGCCAAGGACATTATTTTTACGTCCA
This sequence comes from Bacteroidales bacterium, assembly GCA_016744655.1. Lineage (GTDB taxonomy): Bacteria > Bacteroidota > Bacteroidia > Bacteroidales > UBA12170 > UBA12170. The sequence continues at coordinate 41,602 of JADGDY010000006.1, forward strand.
GAGCATATTTACTAAAGACCATTTGTTGATAAAAATGAATGCATGGAAGAATCACTTTTTCTTGAAATCGTTAACAATTAATAACTTACAAAAATAGCAGACAAAGAGGCATTTTCTATCTTTGCAAAAAATAGAATAACATGGATTTTCGGATTGATAAAATAGACGATAAAAGTAAAGCAAGAGCGGGGGAAATCACAACCGATCATGGGAAAATACAAACTCCAATATTTATGCCTGTGGGTACTGCCGGTGCAGTAAAAGCAGTTCATATGCGTGATATAAAGGAAGATACCGATGCGCAAATCATATTAGGAAATACTTACCATTTGTATTTACGTCCAGGTATGGAGATTATGGAAGCAGCTGGAGGATTGCATAAATTTAATGGTTGGGACCGTCCCATTCTTACGGATAGCGGGGGATACCAAGTTTATAGTTTAGCGGGCACGAGAAAGCTTACTGAGGAGGGTGTTCTTTTTCAATCTCATATTGATGGTTCAAGGCATATGTTTACTCCAGAAAGAGTAATGGATATTGAAAGAAGCATTGGAGCTGATATTATGATGGCTTTTGATGAATGTACTCCTTATCCTTGTGATTACGATTATGCTAGAAAATCCATGGAAATGACCCACCGTTGGTTAGACCGATGTGTGAATCAATTTAAAAACACAGATGATAAATATGGACACAAGCAAGCCCTATTCCCAATTGTACAGGGAAGTACTTATAACGATTTAAGAAAGCGTTCGGCAGAATATATTGCCAATGTTGGAGCTGAGGGAAATGCCATAGGTGGTTTATCGGTTGGTGAGCCAGCAGAGATGATGTATGAAATGACCGAGCAGGTTTGTGATATTTTACCGAAGGATAAACCTCGTTATTTGATGGGAGTTGGAACTCCAGTTAATATTTTAGAAGGAATAGCTTTGGGAGTGGATATGTTTGACTGTGTGATGCCTACTCGAAATGGAAGAAATGGAATGTTGTTCACCAGCGAAGGAATCATTAATATAAAAAATAAGAAATGGGAGAAAGACTTTAGCCCAGTTGATCCAAATGGATTTTCTTTTGTGGATAGTATTTATACAAAAGCCTATATCCGCCATTTATTTGTAGCTAAAGAAACCTTAGGCCCAATGGCTGCTAGTTTACATAATCTTCGCTTTTATTTATGGTTGGTAGCAGAGGCTAGAAAACATATCTTAGCAGGCGATTTCGCTACTTGGAAAAACATGATGGTACCCAAACTACAGAACAGACTATAATACATGCTTAAGAAGATTGATAGATACATCATTAAGAAGTTTTTAGGGACTTTCTTTTATGCCATTACACTATTGGCAGGTGTGATTATTGTTTTTGATTTATCGGAAAAGATTCAGGATTTATTGGAGAATAAAGCTCCAGTTTATGAGATTATCTTCTCGTATTACTTGAACTTCTTGCCTTACTTTATCAATCTTTTTAGCTATTTATTTGTCTTTATTTCCGTGATATTCTTCACTTCTAAATTGGCTACTAATACCGAAATTATTGCCATCCTCAGTAGTGGAGTTAGTTTTAGGAGGCTCTTGAGACCCTATATGATTGCCGCTACTTTTTTGGCGCTCATGTCTTTTGTTTTAGGAAACTTTGTGATCCCACATACCAATGTGAAGATGCGGGAATTCAAGCAGAAATACATTTCCAACTTGAAGATGGATCGGGGCCAAAATATTCATTTTCAGATATCGCGGAATAATTTTGTTTATGTGGAACGATATGATCCAAGAACCATGTCGGCTATGAAGTTTTCCTTGGAACAATTTGATGATGAGGGGAGTCTAATTTATAAACTCAACAGTGGAAAAGCCATATACGATACTATAGATGGAAATTGGACCATTAAAGATTTTTATATCCGCGAAATTGATGGGCTAAAAGAAGTACTTACCAAAGGCTCCGAAATGGATACTACCTTAGCTTTGATTCCAAAGGATTTGATTTTGATCAAGGAGGATTACGAGGTCATGGATTTCTTTGAAATCAATAAGTTCATCAAAGATCAGAAGATGAAAGGCGCTGGAAATGTGATTCAGTACGAAGTGGAACAACAAAAGCGAACTGCCTATCCGTTTGCAGCACTTATTCTCACATTAATTGGAGTTTCACTTTCTTCTAGGAAGGTAAGAGGAGGAATGGGTATGCATTTAGGTCTTGGAATTGCTCTCACCTTTATCTATATCCTCTTTATGCAATTTGCGACGGTATTTGCGGTATATGGAGGCTTGTCACCAATTTTAGCTGCTTGGATTCCTAATATTGTGTTTTCTTTTATTGCTTTTTATTTAGTTAGGAATGCTCCTAAGTAAGAAAAATGATTTTCTATAGTTGATATTTAAGCTTCATGCGTTAGAGGTAAATTAGAAAAAAACTCTCAATATTTAAAAACAAAAATCGAATCCAAAAAGAAAGAAATTCACTTTTGGCACGGTTCTAGAATATTTTAGTAGCAGATTTCTATTATTAACTAAAACCCATGCCTTATGAAAAAGCTAATCGTAATACTCGTAATAAGCCTTATTAGTTTGAGTCAATTAATGGCTCAAAATGTTACAACAATAGAGGCAAAATCTTTTGATATAAGTGATAATCTAGATCTAGATGCTGTAGCTTCCATTTTTGGAGAAGCTAGGAATTTGGAGGATTTTGAGAACAAACTCAACAATCCACGATTACGATTGTCCAATTTAGATTTAAATGAGGATGGTTTGGTAGATTATCTTCGTGTTATTGAAACATCAGAATATGGTATCAATCTCATTACTATTCAAGCACTAGTTGCAAGAGATTTATTTCAAGATGTAGCAGTAATTAGTGTTGAGAAAGATTATAGAGGACATACTACAGTTCAGGTGGTTGGAGATGTTTATATGTACGGACCCAATTATATTATTCAACCTGTCTATGTTCATACACCTGTGATTTGGGCATGGTTTAGAGGTCCTTATTATAGTTCTTGGAGATCACCTTACCATTGGGGATATTACCCTACATATTATCACCACCGCAGAGCTTGTCATCCACATCAATATCATAACAATGTGTATGTTCATATCAATGTACATAACTCCTATCACAGAACACATCATAGAGTTTCCACTGCTTCTGTTCATATGCAGAAAAGAAATAGAAGTAATGATTATGGACGAAATAACCCACATAGATCATTTGCAAAGAGAAACAATGGTGTTAAAAACAGAGCCGATTTAAACAGAAGAAGAGGTATTGCAACAGCATCCACTTCAAATAGAAACAGTAGGAATAATGTATATTCACAAAGAACTAGAACTAATGTTTCTTCCAGTAGAGATGTGCAAAATCAACGAGGGACTTCTTCTGTTAGAAAAGGAAGAAATACACAAGTAAGAAACGTTAGGCAAACCGTATCAAGCAACAGAACTGGCAGAAATGCCCAAAATCAATATAGACAAGCCTCTACCCAACAAAGAAGAGGAAGTTCAAGTAGATCAACAATGAGTAGTTCATCAGTTCAAAGACAGGATAGAAAGTCAAGCCAAGCTCAGTATACCAGTAGACAAAATACTAAGTCCAATAGAAATCAATCATCTAGAACACGATCTGCTGTGTCTAATTCTTCTAGGTCAAATGCTAAAGCAACAGTATCAGCTAATAGGCAATCAACTCAAAAACGAATTGCAAAATCCAATAGCAGATCTGCAAACTCTAGAAAAGCAACAAGAAGCAACGGATAAGGTAGGGCTCTTTGATAACCTAGAAACCTATATAATTAAGAAGTAAATTGTTTAATAACCTATTATATCACTAGACTCTCAGAATCTAGTGATATAATAGGTTTATTGTAATTGATTGATTAGATTCCCTTCTCAAATAAAAACCATGATTTAGAATGTCAATGAGAATATTCTTTTATGGTTGATTTTATTGCGTCAAAAATTATTTTATTAAGACTTATGAAATACAAAATCAATTACATTTGTATCAAAATAATTTTAAATTATGAAAAAACTATTAGCCCTACTTTTTATCAGTGCATTCACAATTGGTGTTGTGTCTTCACAAGATATAACTACAGTTGAAGCTAAGTCTACTGACATTAGCGAGAACTTAGACCTAGAAGCAGTAGCTTCTATTTTTGGGGAAGCTGAAGATTTAGAAGATTTTGAAAAGAAACTAAACGACCCAGAACTTCAAATATCTAACCTCGATTTAAATGAGGATGGTGAAGTTGACTACATTCGCGTAACAGAAGCATCTAAAGACAATACCCATGTTGTAACACTACAAGCCACCATAGGAAAAGATCTATACCAAGATGTGGCCATTATTAGCGTTGAAAAAGATGATAAAGGTGAAACACAAGTACAGGTAGTTGGTGATGTTTATATGTATGGACCTGATTATATTATTCAACCTGTCTATGTTCATCCTCCTGTTATATGGGTTTGGTTTTGGGGACCACTTTATAGCCCTTGGCATTCTCCTTATTATTGGGGATATTATCCTCCATATTACAGACCTTGGACACCCTATCCTCCCCATAGATATCAAACCAATGTCCATATCCATGTTAATGTGAGTAATACTTATTCTAGGACAACTGTAAGAACCAGTAAAACATCTGTTAATATTCAGAATAAAAACAGAAGAAACGATTTTGGCTCCAAAAATCCTGACCGTTCTTATGAGAATAGGGCAAATAGTAAAGGTGTTAAAAGCAAAGATGCCAATAAACCTTCTACAAAACCAAATCGTGATGATAAAACTTCCACTAGCCGTGAGGTAAATGACGATTGGAAACCTGCATCTGAGCGCTCTGGCGAGAAATCAAAAGTAAAAGACAACAAGGTGAGTACTCCTACTAAAAAACCTACCACCACAAAGACAGATATAAAGCCTACAAGCAACCCAGCAAAAACTCCTACTAAAAGCTCAAATAAAACTACAACACAACAAAAAAGAACTGGTGCAGCAAAAGGAGCCAAAAAAGGTGGTGGAAGGAGATAATTTTTATCTTTGGATTTAATAAATACAAGAGCTTTTATTATAGGAGCTCTTTTTTTTAGAAAAGGCAATATGAAAACATTAGGACTAATAGGTGGAATGAGTTGGGAATCCTCAGCTGTATATTACGATTTAATCAATAAAAAGGTAAGAAAAGAACTGGGAGGTCATCACTCTTGCGATAGCATATTGCTGACAGTGGATTTTGCTGAAATAGTGAAATTACAACATGAAGGTGATTGGAAAACCTTAGATGCAATGATGGCTAAAGCTGCGCTGCAACTTGAAAAAGCAGGTGCTGAAATCATTGTTCTTTGTACCAATACCATGCATTTATGTACTCCTGCTATTAAAGAAGCCATCAACGTTCCATTTCTTCATATTGCAGAAGCTACAGCCTTAGCAATAAAGCAAAAAGGATTAAAAAAAGTAGCACTTTTAGGAACAAAGTTCACCATGGAAAAAGAGTTCTACAAAGATTATATAGCTCAAAACTTCGGTATTGAAGTCATTATTCCAAACCTGGAGGAGCGTGATGAAGTACATCGTATTATCTATAATGAATTAGTCCAAGGCGAGATTAAAGAGGAATCCAAAGAAATATACAAGAATATCATTAGTATATTAGAGTCAAATGGAGCGGAAGGAGTAATTTTAGGTTGCACTGAAATTCCTTTGCTTATAAAAGCAGAAGATGTAAATATCCCAATTTTTGATACTACAACTATTCACGCAGAAATGGCTGTGGAATGGGCTTTGAAGAAGTAATATTTCTTGTTCTTTTTGAATGCATCGTTAAAAACGAATACAAAAAAATGATTCATTTTTACTCTTTTAGGATTCAGGACAATAAAAAAGAGAGCCAGTAACTATTGAATTATATAACTTTGTTTTAGTGTCCTTGTGTCTTAAAAATATCTGAGTCTATGAAAAAAAGAGTAAGTTTAGTTTTATCAGGAGGAGGAGCCAGAGGCATGGCTCATGTTGGAGTTATTGAGGAACTCGAAAATGCAGGCTATGAAATTCATTCTGTAGTAGGTACTTCAATGGGTGCATTAGTCGGTGGTATGTATGCCATGGGCCAGATGGAAACCTTTAAAAAATGGATGTGTAGCCTCGATAAAATGAAAGTCTTTAACTTGGTAGACTTTACCATAAGCTCCCATGGCGTAGTCAAAGGTGATAAGGTGTTTAGTAGAATGGAAGAACTCATACCAGATAAAAAAATAGAAAAGCTCTCCATATACTTTGCGGCATTGGCTGTTGATTTAATAAAAAGAGACGAAGTTAAGTTTGAAAAGGGAAGTTTCTATAAAGCTGTGAGGGCCAGTATGGCGATTCCTAATGTTTTGAAGCCTGTAATAACTAAAAAGCAATTACTTGTAGACGGAGGGCTTATGCATAACCTTCCCTTATTGCACGCCAAAAGAGAGGAAGGTGATATTCTAATCGCCGTAGATGTAGGAGCAAATGTTCCGGTCATCAAAAGTTCCCTTATGCTCAAAGAAACCCAAGAGCAAGAATCAGTCTATCATAAGACAGTTAACGAGTTTTATCAACGAGTTCAAAAATGGATTCCCTTCGATAGAGAAGACGGTGAAGAGAAAATAGAAAAACTTGGTTATTTAGACTTGATGAATAGTACTGTTAATTTGATGATGGAGCATCAAACCAAATTGCAAATTCTCAACACACCACCAGATATCTTAGTTCAGATTTCTAGGGACACCTGTGGTACTTATGATTTCCATTGTACCGCAGATGTAATAGAAGCGGGTAGATTGGCATTTCTTGCCGAAATGGAGAAAAGAGATAACATTGATACTTTATAAAAACAAGCTATTATTATGATTAGCGTTTCTTAACACATAAATATTTCTTGATTTTATTGGGCTTTGGAATTTTTCTTAAATTTGATTTTCCTTTTTATCTCAAAGGTATAGAGATGGATAAGTCTTTTAAACTATTAAACTTAAAAATTCCCTTATGAAGTATCACCTCGTGTATTTGTTGCTTGGAGTCCTTTTTCTTACTTCCTGCAATTGTGAAAAACCAAAATATCTAGAAGAAGAAGCCATATCAGCTTTTGATGAAATGAGCACAACTATTGGTGAAATGAACTCTTGTAGTTATACCATCACCATAAAAGCATTAAAACCTGATGCTGAGTTTCGTGATGTAACTCATGATGTTTATTTTAAAGGCCCTGACAAAATGTATATCTACTCAAGTTCGGAGGATATGTCTAGGGGGTATTGGTATAATGGAAATCAATTTGCCTATTATAATTTCTTAAATGCTACCTTTGATACTTTAGCAGCACCAGGGAATATTCTTGAAACCATTGAAGCCATTCATGATAAGTATGGTATTTATTTTCCTGCTGCCGATTTTTTCTATCCTACCTTTACCGATGATATGATAGATAATTTTGATTCTATATTATATTTAAATGATGAGAAATTAAAACAAAGAACCATCATTGATATTGCTGGACTGAATGCCAAAAAGGAAGTGTATTTTACTCTAGAGAAAGATAAAATAGGGATACTACCAATAGGATTAAGCATTTATGAAAAATCTGAGGGAGTTAATTTGGCCTATGAAGCAAATATTAGCAATTGGCGTTATAATCCTAATTTACTCGATCGCCTTTTCAATTTTAAGCCTAGAGAATCAGATACACGAGTAAAATTAGAACCCAAAAAATAAGACCCATGAAAAAGTATATATATATCACCTTAACAATCTTGTTATTTATAGGGATGTCTGTGACAGAAGTCATGGCTCAAAGAATGAATCATAGCCGTGGTGGAGGTTCTAGAGGAGGCGGAAGTAGCGTGAATAGAAGTAGTGGTGCTAATCGTTCTGTAAATGGAGGAGCCCAAAGATCGCAATCACGCCCACAAACTCAGCAAAGAAGCACCAATCAGAATAGAAATAAAAGTGCTACAAAGGCTAATAGAAGTCAAACGCAGAATAGAAATAAAGGAGCTCAAACCAGAGACCATTCTAATGTGCAAAGAAAGAATACGAATAATAAAGTCAAAGCATCTGATAGAAGTGGAAATAACAACCGCAGTGGAAATGTATCTAATAGAACCGGAAACAATTCCAATAACAGAAGCGGTAATAATGTAAATAATCGCTCCGGTAACAAAGTGAATATTGATAACAGCAGAACTAATGTCAACGTAAATGTAAACAGGAATGTTCATGTGAGTTCTCACCATCATGGTCGCTATTATAATGGGCACCGAGGTTATCGCCCTTATTATTACCATCCTTATCGTCCTTATTATTATGGACCTCGTTGGCATCCTGTTGGTTTCTTTATTACAACTATGGTAGCTACCGCAGTAATTGTTTCCATTCACAATCAACAGTATTATTACGATTCTGGAGTCTATTATGTTCAAGCAACCAGTGGATACACAGTGGTGCCTGCTCCTGTTAACATAATTGTTGTGGAGGTGCCTGAGGAGAAAGAAGCAATTCCCATGGATGACTTAACTTATTATTATTTTGGAGGAGCTTTCTATGAGAAAGTTGATGATGGATATAAAGTTATTGCAGCACCGGATGGAGCTATCGTTTCAACCATCCCAGAAGGAGGAGAAGAAGTAGAAATAGGTGAACAAAAATATGTATTCTATAATGATATTTATTTCCAGCCTTTATCACAAGATGGAAAAGATGTTTATCAAGTGGTGGAAATGGAACCTATTGAGGAATAATATAAAAAATATTAAATCAAAATCCCTGAATCAAAATGATTTAGGGGTTTTTTTGTGAGCATGGTTTTTATAAATCAACCTCCATAAAATATGGATGAAGTATCCACAAATAGAATAATCTACATGTCAGAGGATTAATAGAGTTTGCAAGAAAATATAAATGTGCACCCAATTCAGCAATCCAGCAATCAATAATTTGTTAAAAGATAAGACTCTATCGTGAATCCAATTTAAGTATTTAGCTTAATTCGTTTTCTTGAAAATCCATTTTTAGTAAATCGGTGGTTTTTTATTTGATGTTCTGATAAGAATGAATACTATTCTGATGAGCTGTTCATCTTTTACATTTTCCGCTATTAGCTTTGTTTCATGAATTGTAAATCCCTTGTCTAAGTATTCATTTACTTTATGGTGGGTTTGAAAACCTGATTCAAAACTATAGTCCAGTAAGGTGTGTATTGTAATTACTTCTTTCATTTTATTTGAGTTTTTTAAGAGCAGTAAAGTTAATGAAAGTATAATGTAGAATAATAGAATGGAGAAATAAAAAAAAACTCGGCAGGTAGGCTAATGTTTGGATGACTTTTTACTTACATTTTACCACTAAAAAGTATGGAGAGTGTTTTCTATTGTTTATCTTTACTGCAAATAAAATCCTCCATTATGAATCGCTTTTCAGCTAATAAACTAGGCTTTATTTTAGCCCTTTTCGTATTCTTAATTCTATTCACCAATTGTAAAGATGAGAAGAGTCCCAAAAAAACAGATCCAGCTTACACCAGCTATATTACCGCTTTTACTGGTGATGTGGTTAGTAATCAGTCTAACATCAAAGTTCGCTTATCACAAAATCATTCTGGAGCTATTACTGGAGAAGCAATAGTTGAGCCTGTTTTTCAGTTTAGTCCTAAAATTGCAGGACAAGCTTTTTGGCTCGATGCACAAACCATAGAGTTTCGACCCGAAGAAAATTTGCCTTCTGGGAAATTATATACAGTGGAGTTTATGCTTGGGAAATTGCTTCAAGTGCCAAAGGATTTAGATAAATTCGAATTCCAATTTCAAGTGATGAAGCAATCCATGGATATCAACTTCGAAGCCATAAATACTTATGATAAAAACCAATTAAAATGGCAAGCTTTAGAAGGAATGGCATTAACTTATGATTTCGGGAAAACAGAGGCTTTAGAATCTGGCATTTCAGCTTATCAAAATGGAAAGAAATTAAATATCAAATGGAAGCATCAAGATGGAGGAAAGATGCATTATTTTACCATTGATAGTGTAGAAAGAAAGGCAAAAGCGGAAGAAGTAGTATTACACTGGAGTGGAAAAGAACTAGGTATCAATGAGGAGGGTGAAAAGAAATTCAAAGTTCCTTCACTGAATGATTTTAGTATTCTAGATGTTAAGGTTATACAAATGACTGAACCTTCTATTTTAGTTCAATTTTCGGACCCTATAAATGAGAAACAAGATTTAACTGGCTTGGTTCATTTTAGCCCAGAACTCAGTATCAAAACATTGGTAGAGGGCAATCAGATTAAAATATTTCCAAACGAGAAAGTTACAGGAAGTTATAAACTGAAGGTGAATGGTTCTATCCAAAACAAAGAAGCCTATCAACTCGGTGAAACCTATGAAAAGATAGTCAGTTTTAAAAGCTTAAAACCTGCTGTGGAATTGATAGGAGAAGGGAATATTCTACCCTCCTCCAATGGACTTGTCTTTCCTTTTAAGGCTGTTGGCTTAAGTGCAGTAAATATTAAAATCATCAAGGTTTTTGAAGATAATATCATGCAGTTCCTTCAAAATAATCAAGTCAGTGGAACCAATGAACTGAAGCGCGTTGGTAGACTAGTTTATAAAGGAGAATTAACATTGAAATCTGAGGAGGCCATCGATTATGGTCAGTGGAATAATTTCGCTATCGACCTATCAAGCTATATAGAAGTGGACCCAGGAGCCATTTATAGAATAGTGCTCAGCTTTGATAAAAACCAATCCTTATATGTTTGTGATGACAATGGTGAAGAAACGAGTTTACAAGCCGATGTAGTTAACGATAATAGCGAAGACTGGGACAATTCATCAGGATATTACTATTATTACGATTCTGGTAATAATTCTTATTATGGAGCCAATTATAATTATTATGAAAGAGACGACCCTTGCAAAATTTCCTATTACCTAAATGGCAACAGAGTTGTTGGGAGAAATATCTTGGCTTCTGATTTGGGGATAATTGCTAAAGGAGGGCATGGAAATCATCTATTAATAGCTGTTACAGATCTGAGAAACACTTTGCCAATGGCCGAAGTAGATGTGGAAATATATAATTTTCAACAGCAATTAATAGAAACTCAAAAAACCGATATCAATGGTTTTGTTCAAATAGATTTACATAAAAAGCCTTATTTACTCATTGCAAAATACGAAAAGCAAAGAGGCTATCTGCGCTTAGATGATGGTTCTGCATTATCGCTAAGCATGTTTGATATTGGTGGTCAGAGAAATGAAAAAGGTATCAAGGGTTATATGTATGGTGAGCGTGGCGTTTGGCGTCCTGGAGATTCTCTTTATATGGCCTTTATGCTGGAAGATAGAGACAGAACATTACCTCTAAACCACCCTGTGGTATTTGAGCTATACACTCCTCGTCAGCAATTGTTTTATAGAACTGTAGCAAATAGTTCAGTTGGTGGAATCTACGATTTCAGAACCTCTACTCCTCAAGATACTGAAACTGGAATGTGGCGAGCAAAAGTAAAAGTTGGAGGTGCTATTTTTACTAAGAACCTGAGGATTGAAGCCATTAAACCCAATCGCTTAAAAGTAAAACTCGACTTTGGAAAAGAGTTATTATCAAAAGGGAATCCAAATGTAGGAGAGATTGAGGTAAAATGGCTACATGGGGCCATTGCCAGCGATTTGCAAACCGATGTGGAGATGAAACTATATCCTGACAATAATGCTTTCCCTAAATATAAAGGCTATAGTTTCCAGGATAAATCTCGCTCCTTTTATTCTGAAACCCAAATGGTTTTCGATGGAAAAGTAAATGAGAATGGAATTGCAGAAATGCAGCCCAATATTAATGTGGGAGAAAATGCCCCTGGGATGTTAAAGGCAAATTTCAAAATCAGAGCCTTCGAAAAAGGGGGTGATTTTTCAGTGAATAGAAGGAGTATTTCTTACTCTCCATATTCTAGTTATGTGGGTGTGAAAATCCCAGAAGGAAAAGGCTGGAATGGTGCATTATATTCAGACGAAGACCAGGTAATTCCTATCGTTACAATAGATGAAAATGGAAACCCAATTGATAGACAAGGACTAAAAATAGAAATCTATAATGTATATTGGAGATGGTGGTGGGAAAGCTCTTCAGATAATGATTTGGCTCACTATGTATCCAATAGACATGAATATCTATTACAAACTGAAACTATTGACACCAAAGATGGAAAAGCTCAATTCAAGATGAATCTGGGTGGACATTATTACGGCAGAAAATATATGAGGGTCGTCGACCCTGTTTCTGGACATAGCACCGGAAAAGAATTCTATGTGACTTATAATGGATGGAATGATTCAGGTGAAAATCCTGGAGGAGCCGAAATGCTAACTTTTTCCACTGATAAAGAGAAATACCAAATTGGAGATGATATCAAAGTAAATATGCCAACTGCAAAAGGAGGTCGTATACTAGTGAGTGTAGAAACTGGAGCTAGAATAATCAAAAGTTTCTGGGTGAATCTTTCCGAAGGTGAAAAACATTTTGAGTTGAAAGCTAAAGAAGAAATGAGCCCTAATGTTTATCTACATCTGACTTTACTACAGCCACACAATCAAATGAAAAACGATTTACCTATTCGTATGTTTGGTGTACAATCTATTTCAGTGGAAAATGCAGATTCACATCTCCATCCAAAACTCAGCATGCCAAAAACGCTAGAGCCTGAAACTAAGTTTAAGGTAAAAGTGGAGGAGGCTAATGGACGAAAAATGTCCTATACATTAGCTGTAGTTGAAGATGGTTTATTAGATTTAACCAATTTCAAAACCCCATCTCCTTGGTATCATTTTAATGCCAAAGAAGCCTTAAGTGTTCGTACTTGGGATATGTATTCCTATGTGATGGGTGCCTTCACGGGAAAAATGGCAGGTCTTTTAGCCATCGGTGGTGATGAAGCTGCTAAAGAGGATGGTGGTGCCAAAGCCAATCGTTTTAAACCAGTTGTGAAATTCCTCGGACCTTTTGAATTAGCTGCTAAAGGAAAGAATGAACATGAAATACTCATGCCTAATTACGTTGGTTCTGTAAGAACTATGGTAATAGCCAAAGATGGAACAGCTTATGGCTCTGTAGATGAAACTTGCCCTGTAAAAAAGCCTTTAATGGTGTTGGCCACATTGCCAAGAGTGGTTGGCCCAAATGAAACTGTCACCCTTCCAGTGACTGTTTTTGCCATGGAAGACCATATTAAAAATGTGAAAATAAGGGTGGAGGCCAATAAAATGTTTGAGGTATTGGAATCCAATCAACAAAGTATAACTTTTGAAAGACAAGGAGACCAAGTCGCGAATTTCCAATTGAAGGTGGCTGATGGTATAGGATTAGGCAAAGTAAAAATAGAAGTTAGTAGTGGGAGCGAAAAAGCATTTTATGATGTGGAACTTGATGTTAGAGCTCCTAATCCTAGAATAACAGATGTGGAATCAGCAGTGCTAGAGGCTGGTCAAACTTGGACCTCTAATTATTCACCTGTTGGAATAGAAGGAACCAATACAGGTATGCTTGAAGTTTCTAGTATTCCTCCTCTAAACCTTGAAAAAAGATTGAATTATCTCATTCGTTATCCCCATGGTTGCATTGAGCAAACTACTTCGGCAGTATTTGCACAGTTATATTTAGATCATTTTATAGAGCTTTCTCCTCAACAAACGTTAAAAACAGAAAGAAATATAAAAGCAGCAATCAATAAACTCCGTTCCTTCCAAACCTATTTGGGTGGTTTTAGTTATTGGCCAGGAGGCGAACGTAATAACCCCTGGGGAACTAATTATGCTGGACATTTTATTCTTGAAGCTAAGAATAAAGGTTACGACCTTCCTCCAGGTTTATTACATAATTGGATTAATTTCCAAAAGCAAGAAGCTAATAGTTGGACGAGCGAAGGAAGTGCATTTTATCAATCAGAAAGCCAATTGACACAGGCTTACAGACTCTACACTTTAGCATTGGCAGATGCTCCAGTTTTAGGAGCAATGAACAGATTGAAAAACAGAACGGATTTAACAGTAGTTACCCAATATTATTTGGCATCGGCTTATTATTTAATAGGGAAAAAATCGATTGCAGAGAGCATGATAAAAGATGCAGGAATAAATGTTGCAACTAATTACAGATATTCAAATACCTATGGTAGTGAAGACAGAAATAAAGCCATTATTCTAGAAGCTTTAGCTCTTCTTGGTGAAAAAGGTAAAGCAAAAATCCTCTTTGATGAACTAAGTGGTAGCCTAGCTTCCGAATCTTGGATGAGCACTCAAACTACGGCTTATTCTTTATTAGCGATTTCAAAATTTATAGGTAATTCTGATATAGGTAAACAAGAATTATCATTTCAATTAAACTCTGATCAGAAAGCTATTGAAAAAGTAAAAAGCACTACAAGTATCAAGCAAATTGCCTTGGATTTTGAGGGCACAAAACAGAGGAGCCTATCTGTCGAAAACACCACAAATAATACAATATTTATTAGATTGCAATTGGAAGGTATTCCTGCAATTGGTGATTCTACAAATGCACAAAGTGATTTAAAAATGACTGTGGTGTATCGCGATTTAGATGGAAATAATATCGATCCGAAGAATATAAAACAGGGAAGTGATTTTATGGCCCAAGTGGAAGTTCAACACCCAGGTGTAAGACAAAAATATAAGGATATGGCATTGACTCAGATTTTTCCTTCAGGTTGGGAAATCAGGAATATGAGAATGGACGAAGGCTTCTCGGAGTCTTCTGAAAGTCCATTTACCTATCAAGATATTCGCGATGATAGAGTTTTAACCTATTTTGATTTGGAAAGAGGTCAAAGAAAAACTTTTACTGTTTTATTGAACGCTTCGTATAAAGGAAAGTATTATTTGCCAACCACCTATTGCGAAGCCATGTACGATCACAATATCAATGTTCGAGTTGCTGGTGAGTGGGTTGAGGTAAATTAATAATTGGTTTTTGTGTTTACTTTGAGTGCCTCATTGCAATAACAGAAATGATAAAAATAAATTAAGGTATCCAATTAAACTTGATTTTTTTTTCGCTCCCTTTAGGGTCAGGGCAAGCAAAAAAAAATGATAAATGGGTCTTATAATTAATTTGGTTTAGTTATTTACCTCTAAAAGTAAATTTGAACAATTTTAATGCGAAAGCAGATTAAAAAATACAAGTATCATATACTCGGAGGCATAAGTTTAATCTTTGTGCTCTGGTTTTATTTATTAATACCAATGCCTTTGTTTCATGAGCCATATAGTACCGTTTTAAATGCTAGAGATGGCCGTTTGTTATCAGCTAGAATTGCTGATGATGGTCAATGGCGTTTTCCTATGTCTGATAGCTTACCCGATAAATTTATTCAATGTATTACCTATTTTGAGGATGAATATTTTTATAAGCATCCTGGGGTGAATCCTTTTTCTTTATTTAGAGCATTTAGGCAGAATATTGAGGCCGGTAGTATTGTGAGTGGTGGGAGCACCTTGAGTATGCAGACCATTCGCTTGGCTCGGAAAGCAAAGAATAGAAGTCTGTGGCAAAAGACCATCGAAATGCTTTGGGCTTTTAGAATGGAGTTGGCTTTTAGCAAAACAGAAATACTACAAATGTATGCGGCTCACGCTCCTTTTGGAGGCAATGTGGTGGGATTAGAAACAGCAGCATGGCGTTATTATGGTCGAAGCACTTATTTGCTTTCTTGGGGCGAAATGGCAACGCTTGCGGTCTTACCCAATGCGCCTTCTTTAATGTATCCAGGTAAAAATCAAGAGAAGTTATTCCTCAAAAGGAACCGATTATTAGATAAGCTTCAGCGCAATGGAATCATTGATCCAGAGACTTGTGATTTGGCAAAATCTGAAGCCATTGTTTCCAAAGCCAAATCAGTGAAATCTCAAGCGCCGCATTTGTTGGATAGATTGATGTCAGAAGGAAAGAAAGGGGAGCGCATCCATTCCAGTATCGATAAAGAACTCCAGTATAAGCTGAGTCGAATTGTGGCAGATTATCATCAGCAATATAGCCAGAATGAAGTTCACAATATGGCAGCTTTGGTATTGGATGTGAAGAAATCAGAAGTGTTGGCCTATGTCGGGAATACAAAGTGTGTACAAGAGTATTGTGGAAGAGATGTGGATATTATTCAAGCGCCCAGAAGCACCGGAAGTGTATTGAAACCTTTCCTATATGCTTTTATGTTGGAGGATGGTTTTTTACTTCCCAAATCTTTGGTGGAAGATATTCCAACACAGATTTCTGGCTATGCCCCTCGGAACTTTGAAGAAACTTACGATGGTATGGTTCCCGCTGATGAAGCTTTGGCTCGTTCACTCAATATTCCTGCGGTACGAAATCTTCAACATTACGGATTAGATCGATTTTCTACTCGATTGAAAAAGCTGCAGCTGCATCACATCAATAAAACCTCCTCTCATTATGGCTTGTCTGTTATTCTGGGTGGTGCCGAATCTAGCTTATGGGATTTGTCCAACGCCTATATGAGGATGGCCCAGCGATTAAATGATAATGGTTCTGATTTCCCTGCTCATTTTGATTTGAAAGAAGCGCAAAAAAAAATAGAAGAGGATGACGCTTTTAATGTGGGTGCATTGTGGTGGACAGCAGAAGCCCTAAGTCAGGTAAAGCGGCCATGGCAAGAAAGTGGATGGCAAGAATTTCAATCAGCAAAAAATATAGCATGGAAAACTGGAACGAGTTTCGGGCATAGAGATGCTTGGGCCATTGGTTTCACTCCAGACTACGTGGTTGCAGTTTGGGTAGGGAATGCCGACGGAGAAGGAAGACCGGGTTTAACAGGTTTAAGTATGGCAGCTCCAGTGATGTTTAAGGTATTTAATGATCTCCCAAAAGGAGAGTGGTTTGAGAAACCCGAGTGGGATTTGATTTCTCAGTCTGTATGCAAGAAAAGTGGTTTTTTGGCTGGTGAGCAATGCGCAGAAATAGAGGAGGTCCTTTTACCAAAGAAATCAGCAAATACTAAAATCTGTCCATATCATCAAATGATTCATTTAGATAAGAGCGAGCGATTTAGAGTGACGAGTTCTTGCTATTCTGTAAGTGAAATGAAGACTAAGTCTTGGTTTGTACTTCCTCCAATTCCAGAATGGTATTATAAAAAGAACAATCCTTTCTATAAGGCCTTACCTGCCTATAAAACAGGATGTCTTCAGTCCTCAAAAAATGAAATGGATATCATCTATCCTAAGGATTATACTAAAATTCTAATCCCACGAGAGCTAGATGGAAGCAAAGGAAGGGTGGTTTTTGAAGTGGTTCATCGACAAAGCAATCAGATCATTTATTGGCATTTAGATTACGAATATTTAGGCCAAACCCAAGGTCAACACCGCATAGAATTAAATACCGAAATTGGAAAACATCAAATGACTCTTATGGATGAGAGTGGGGAGGTTTTGGAGTGGTGGTTTGAGGTGGTGGACTAGGGTGTTTTCTTTGTGTAGCTTTGAGTCTTAGTGTCTTAGTGGCATATTAATTTTAATCATTCGATTTAGATCAATATTCAAAGTAAGTTGAGTGTTACTAATCAGCCAAGTGTCAATTTACTGTAGTTGCCCATAATAAATGTTTTTTTTGTTTTGCCCCTTCCCCGTGGGGAGCCAAAAAAATCAAATTAGAATAGAATATTAAATTTTTCAATCTAATCATTTTGCTGAATCTTTTTCCTGACTCCCCTTGGGGTTGGGGAAATCAGGGAAAATTAAACTATAGTATTTCTTACTGATTAGTAACAGTCAAGTTTCATTCGTCAAAAAAAGGCAAAGCTCCAAATAGGAGCCTCGCCTTACCATTTCACAAAAAAACTCTAATCAAAAAAACTATTTATCTTCTATGTTAATTGTCTCTTAGGAGACCATTTATCTTTAAAAACCACATATGCTAATATGAGATTAGCCACGATGCTAATCACTCCTGATGCCAACATTAAGAAATCGGTTCTTGGTAATGGAACCAAGTGTGTTTCTACCGCTGTTGGGCTGATGAAATAATACATAAACCATGCGGCCAATGTAAAAGCTCTGGCTTGTAGCCAAGTTCCTTGTTTGATAAATAAGGATGGAATGGTACAAGAAAGAAGTACTAAGAACTGATTGGCTGCAGAACCTGGGAAATTCAAGTAAACGAACACAAAATTCCAGATGTCATAAGCCACAATCCATAGCGTGGTCATGGCTGGCCAAACCATATCTTTTTCTTTACTGTCATCAATTTGTATGTCTTTCCAGCCTGTTAGTGTGATAATGGATAAAATACCTGCAATGGCATTTAAGATATTCGCTACAAATCCCATAGAGAAATCTTGACCTACAGCCTCAGCAATGTTAATGGCTAGAAAAGCTGCAGCAACAAACCTTGCTGATTTAGCAAATCCTAGCTTGGTATATCTCATAAATGAAAACCAGATAGCAGCAAAAACCACAGAATACAGTTTCACCCATTTAAACCAATAGCTCACTTCTGTATAGCCCAAATAGGCAATCAGAGGAATCACCAAAAATGGAATGATAATGTAGAAAGCAAATGTAGGTACTTTATATTTTCTAAATAGCTCATTGAGAAGGATGAGTAGTACAAGCATTCCCACCCAGTGCAAAGCTGTTTGCCAAGCATTAAATTTATGGATATAAAACTGATGATGTTCTTTATTGTATTTGATTTTCTTAGTACTTAAGAGCTCAATACTCGCACCATCAAAGTCACGGATTTCGTCGCCCGTTTTACTCGTGATACTAATGAAGTCTCCATCCTGCTTCCACGATTTTACTTCCTTGAGATTGTTTCCACCATACTGCTTGGTAACTTCTATCAAGCCCTCCTCCATAAAATCTAATCGGAAGAATAAGCCTCCTTCTCCAGGGTCACCATCTAAAACACCTTGGTACATCCCAATTTGAACATCGACAGTTTCGCCATTGGTTTCACTTGCAGAAAGAACATTCCACTGAGCAAGTATGATTACTAAACCCAGTAGAATGCTTTTAATCTTGTTTGTTGCTCTCATTATGCGGCTAGTTTTAAATCTGCATCTCTACGGCGCTTTACTACATTTCTAATCCACACAATAGTGAAAGGAAGGGCGATGGCTAGGTTGATCCATCCCCAGTATGCTAAAGCTGTTGGATTGGCCCATGATGATGAATCCATGGTAGGAGTGAAGACATCATAAGTAGCTCTGATGAGAATATGGAGTGCTAGAGTATATACTCGCGCTGTTACATATAATTCAGGGCGCTTCTTGATAATAGGGTAGAGCTCAGCTGCAATAAGTATGCAGAAAGAACTGGCAAAGAATCCTGCATTTTCACCAAATACAAAAGCGAGGTTCCAGGTGGTATACAAGAAGTTCCATCCTGCTGTGGTATAGGCCAATAAGTCGCCGGGTTTGTCTTTGCTAAATACCCAAGCTTGTTTCTGCCCTTTAGCATAAACTAGAGGAATGCTGATACTCAGAACAACTCCAACTATGGCATTGGGAAGATATCCAGCTTCGAAATCTTTTAGAGTAGCTTCTGCAATATTGAGGAATAAAACCCCGTATACTGCCCAAAGTATCCAATCCTTTTTAAAGAATTTCCAGAACCCTTGTCGGTCTTCATAGTTGGCTATTCTTCCAAAGCCCACCAATAGTGCTGTTGGTACTAATACACTCAGTGTTTTAGCCCACCTGAACCAGCCATCTAAATTATGGCTCCAAAGTGGGAAGGTAAATAATGCTGCAATCCAAAATACGAAAGCAAAACGATGGTTTTTTCTCATGCCCTCTACCATCAAGAGGAGGATGACTATATATATGGTCATCGATAAAGCATATTGCCAAATAGGTATGTCCATGATATGTTGTTTTAAAATGAATAAAAGTTCATTATATATGTAAAAAAAATTTAATTCGTTATCATTTTCCAGCTCAATTCATAAGCTTGGTCTATTCTATTTTGGATCATCATGAAGCGATTCTCGATATGCTCGTCAGCCAATTCACGAATAAATCCAATCATGGCAGAGAATAGCATTTCTGTTTCTATCTTTTTTGTAATCAAGCCTTCCTCTTTTCCTCTGTTGATGATGTTGTAAACAGGCTTTTTCATTTCTTCGGCCAGTTGTTTTTGTGCTATAGTAATATAGGAAGAGTAATAATACTGTTCCATAAAAATACTTTCTTCATGAAAATTGATTCTGTGTTTTAGATAATTAACCCAAATGATTTTTAAGCATTGTTTGAATTCCAAATCAGGATTATAGCCTTGAACAAATCGGGCTGATGCATCTTTTTCTATTTTATGATATAAAGCATTAATCAGTTCTTCTTTATTTTTAAAGTAAATATAAAGAGTTCCTGTAGCTAGAGAAGATTCTTTCGCTATCTTTGACATAGTGATTCCTGCTATCCCTTGACTTTTGATCAGCTTTAGGGTAGATTTGAAAATCAGGTCTATTTTTGAAAAATCTTTTACTCTCATGCTGCAAATATAATAAATAAATATTCATTATAGGATTTTATTGTTAATTTAAGAACAATCTATGTGTTTGGTAATCAAAATAAATTAGCTGAAAGTCAGGCCGAATAAGGCTTTTGATGCTAAAAAGATCCTAAAAAAAAATTAATTGTTTTTTATAAGCAATGAAAAAGTAACTTTGCCGACTTTTTGAACCATTAAACCAAGAGACTTAAATAGCTTATGAAGCAACTCATTAGAAACTTTACACACAACCCAAAGAACGATATTTTATCTGGATTTACTGTGGCATTAGCCTTAGTGCCAGAAGCAGTAGCATTTTCATTCGTAGCAGGAATAGATCCACTTGTTGGATTATATGGTGCCTTTATGATGGGAATTATCACTTCCTTATTTGGTGGAAGACCAGGTATGATTTCCGGAGCAACAGGAGCAATGGCGATAGTGATGGTGCATTTAATTCAACAAGGAAATCAGGTGGGTTTGACTTTAGATAGTCCCATTGAAAATCTTGGTTTGCAATGGCTATTTATCACCTTATTATTTGTAGGAGCCATACAAATGTTAGCAGGTTTCTTTAAGTTAGGTAAGTTTGTTCGATTGATTCCTCATCCTGTGATGCTAGGTTTTGTTAATGGTTTGGCCATTGTGATTTTCCTATCGCAAATGAGTTTGTTTAAAGTGAATGCTAATGGAGTTCAGGAATGGATGCAAGGAAGTCAGTTATGGATTATGTTGGGATTGATTGCTTTAACCATGGGGATTATTCAATTCCTTCCTAAGCTAACCAAGAAAATCCCGGCCTCTTTAGTAGCCATTTTGGTGATTGCCACCATTACAAATCTTGGTGGACTTGATGTAAGTACTGTAGGCTCTTTTATAGCAGATGGAGGAGGAAATGGTATTCAAGGCTCTCTTCCAACTTTCCAAATTCAGATTTTTAGTTTGTTCGATACCATCTCCGGACATTGGGGCTTGGTTTTCTCCACAGCATTTTTATTAGCCGCAGTAGGTTTAATAGAAAGCTTAATGACATTAAACTTAGTGGATGAATTAACAGAAACACGAGGCAGTGGAAACAGAGAAGCAGTAGCTCAAGGTGGTGCCAACTTCATCAATGGTTTATTTGGTGGTATGGGTGGCTGTGCCATGATTGGTCAGTCTGTGATTAATGTGAATTCTGGTGGACGTGGTAGATTATCTGGAGTATTTGCATCTTTATCATTATTGGTATTTATTCTTTTTGCTTCTACATATATCGAAAGTATTCCTATTGCAGCTTTAGTTGGAGTGATGTTTATGGTGGTGATTGGAACATTTGCATGGAGTAGTTTTAGAATCATGCATAAGATTCCAAAATCGGATGCTTTGGTGTTGATTGTGGTATCAGCTATTACAGTTTGGCAAGATTTGGCTATCGCTGTTATTTCTGGTGTGATTATCTCAGCTGTGGTGTTCTCATGGAAAAATGCAACTATGATTAGAGCTAGAAAAAGAATGAAAGAGGATGGTACTAAGGTTTATGAAATCTGGGGACCATTATTCTTTGGCTCCGTACAAACATTCAATACGAAATTTGATGTAAAAGGAGATCCTGAGAAGGTGGAGTTAGATTTTATCGAGTCAAAAGTGAGTGATCATAGTGGTATCGAAGCATTGCTCAACTTGACCAATAAATATATCGCTAGCGGCAAACAGGTGACTTTAACTCACCTGAGCCCTGAATGTCAAAAGCTGATTGTAAAAGCCAACCCAGAGATGGCAGGCCTCATTGAGAAGTCTATTGATGATCCACGTTATTATGTGGTTACTGATATGTTGGATGCTGAGGTTTAGATGTAAGATGACCGATGACCAATGACTGATGACCGATGACTGATGACTGATGACCGAAGTCGGAAGGCAGATGACAGATCATAGATGACAGATGACCGAAGTCGGAAGACAGATGACAGATGACAGATGACAGATGACAGATGACAGATGTCGGAAGTCAGAAGTTAGAAAGGAGCTTGGGTTTTTAAATTCCCCAACTCAATTCAACAAAAATCATACGTCCAGGACAACGACGACCTTGATTATCTAGATAGATGGTATTGGTGATGTTTTCCACATTCAATGCAACTCGGCAATTATAGGGTAGTGGTTTCCACAATCGTAAGTTTAGAGTTTGATAGGATGGATAGGTGGCCGAATTAAAATACCTGATGTCGGTGGTGTTCCTATCATTGATGTATCGCTCACCTTTATATTTCCAGAGGATATTGAAATTCACAATTGCATTTTCCCAAGAAAAGCCTCCTGATGCGCTATGCATGGGAACATTGGCGAGAAACTTACCTGTTAAATCATAATCCACTTCAGGGTCCTTGATTTCATAATTGGTGATGGTAGAATGGCTGTAGGCATAATTGGCGAAAAAACGAGCCCCTTTCCATAGGTCAATATTCACTGAGGTTTCTCCACCAAAGGCTTGCATCTGACTGATGTTATCCATTTGATAAACCGGAATGATTTTATAGCCAATATCAACTGAATCGCCAGTACTCACATTATACATGAAATCATTTCCTATTGAATAATAAACAGAGGCCGAAAACCGGACTTTATTGGCAATCATGATATCTCCACCAAGCTCAATATTGTTGATGTTCTCATTTTTAAGATATGGATTTGCTCTTCTGAAATAGTTACCTGCAGTTTGAGAACGACACATATCATCTAATGTTGGTGGACGAAATCCTGAAGAAAAACTGGCATAATATCGCATATTCTTCTTATTGGTATAAAGCAAAGAGATACGAGGACTTAAGGCTTGCCAATGAGAATTGGGCATTAATGTATCTTGGAAATGGAGCAAATAATTGATTTTCTTACTGGGATAATAAACTGAATAATTGCCGTCGAAAAATTCCGCATAATCATAGCGAAGACCAAGAGTTAGCAATAAATGGTCATTAAAGAAATTCAATTCATCTTGGAGGAAAAGGGCACCAATGGCAATATTTCCTTCGTTTACAATACTATCGGTGGAGGTGAAATAATTATCAGAAGCCAAAACAGAACCATATCGAAAATCTATTCCACCCTTAAAAAGGTTGATTCCTTTTTGAATGTGAAACTTGGTAATACTACCCGCATCAAATCTTTTGGAATTGACCTCATACATACTGAAATCATTATCGCTGTTGATGTATTCGTTCTGTTTTATATAATTCTCATATTGCCCAAAAGCTGCAGTTTCCCAGTATACTGATTTACTTATTTTACCATTATACCTGAGGCGGGAACTTAAATCTCGTCGACTCGAATAAGTCCCATCATCATCAAAAACTTGCCAACCTTTACCTCGCTTGTCTGCGTATCCTTTTACTGAAAACACCAATTGTTCAGAACCGGAGAAAGAATGTCCAATTTTAGCCTCTCCCGAAATTTCATCAAAAAACGAAGGTCGCAATAAAGTATCTTCTCCATACTCCAAATATTCCTCACTTTCGGTTATATAACCATCACTGCTTCCTCCATGCAAGGCTATATCCCAAAATATTCCTCTATCTAAACTATCCACATAACTTTTTCCTAAATGAGCATCGGCAAGAAGAGTATTATAGGTTCCGTATTTTATACTTGCTCCGGCAGTAGTTTTTTCCTTTGGAACAGAAGTGCGTAAATCTATAACACCACCCATGGCATTAGCTCCGTATAAAGTGGATGCTGCGCCTTGTATGATTTTAATTTCGTTGATATTGTTGATGTTAATAGCATTCCAATTTACTGAACCTCCATCGGATTTATTCACTGGAACCCCGTCAATCATCACTAACATTCTACCTTGGTTATCTCCTCCCATTCCGCGCATAGAAACAACCGCTTTATCGCTAAACATCCCCATGGTATTGTCCACATCAACACCGGAAGAATATTGTAATACACCCTCTAGCTTTTGAGCAGGGAGAGATTTTATTTCTTCTTGACTTATTTTCTGGACTCTCGCAGATGATAGCATTTCGTCAGATTGGAATCCTTTTGCAGATATCTCAATGGTTTCAACTGTGAAGATGGATTTCTTTAAATGAATCTCAATGCTATTTTCTCCTTCCGAAATGGATATTTGTTTCTTGTATTTCTTGTAACCAAGGAATGAAACTTCAAGAGTGTGATTCCCTTGCGCTAAATCCATTTCAAATTTCCCATCATTATCAGAAATACAACCCAACTGGTTGATAGTTACGTTTGCCCCAGAAAGCGCGGAGGTATTTTGTGAATCAATAATAACACCTTTCAATGTGTTTTGCGCCATTAAAAAATTTGCAGTGGATAAGAATAAAACTAGAGAAAATAAAAGCGATAGCTTTCTCATATACTCGTTGGATTTAAGGGGATTTCAGAATTAGTAATTAAAAGCGAATAAAATATCCATCTTTTACAGGGCCAAGTCAAACTTTTGTTTGTGCAACTCTTATTAACAATGCTAGCGCGGATTTGGCGCAGTATAAAACACTTTCTTGTACTGTTATATTCGCACGGAAAACATTTCCGCGCTAGCCTTTTTTGAATAGCAAATTAGCCAAGGTCCTTAAGGTGGCTGATAAGAAAATCCAAAAAACGTAATAACGATTTATCGGAGTTTTCTTGCAGACATTAGCTAGAACCTGTCCATAAACTCGGGTGTCTGATCTAGAAGGTTCGATAATGAGGCTTACGAAGTGCTGAGTAACAATAAGTTTACTTTTGTAAATGTTTGTTTTCAGTACAAGTGTCACGAAATTAGCGGGCTATATAGATAGACATTAGCTATTTCTGAATTTTCATATTAAAAGTGATTTTTCCATCAGCTACAGTATCGGCAGATATGATTTCTACTATACCGTGTTTTCCAGTCTTTGTTTGGAATGGAATAAATAAACCAGCTTCGAGCCATTTGTATTTCTTCTTACCCCAAGTATCATCATAAGAATGTATGAGGAGGCTATCATCGTGACATTGTTCAAAGTTTTGAAGATTTACACCATTATTTGCTCTAATGTCCCAAGCTGTATAATTTCGAGTATCCCAATTCAGTAATTCAGGATAATATTCTTCATATAATTCTCCTAATCCATTATCATCTTCGCCTGGTGATGAGAAAGTGGGAGAGGGTCGGTTTACATTATTGTCAACAGAATATTTAAAGTAAGCTAGAAAATCCACTTCGTTCTGTACAATGAGTCCAGAATCACTTGGATAACTATAAGCTACCTGTGCATCGAACCAAGGATTAGTGCTTGTACTATTCTGCATTCCAATACTTAGGTTTTTGTATTCATTGATGGCACCATATGTGGAATTTGGGTCTCCAGATATGTTAAGGGTAGTAATTGCAGTTTGACGTTCTTTGTTCATCACTTGGATTTCCCACTTGGCATCAAGTTTAGTTTCCTGCCAAAATGTGCGGGTAAAATCTAATGAGTTGGAATATAAGCCTGAGTCAATTTTAATATGCTCTTCATTGTTGGCTATATATCTAATTACAATATTGGTTATGGGTTCTTCAGAATCTGCAATAATTCTAAATTTGATGGCTTCGCCTATGCTAACGATTTCATCTTCCTGTGTATATGCTTCGCTTTGCGAGAGTGAAACATTTGGCGCCTTAGCGTCCTCTTTTTTATCACAAGCTATTAGCAGGGATGCAAAAAGAACGATAAGCGCCAAATTGTTGAATTTCATAATTAATGTCCTTATTTTACGATTAACTTACGAGTAACCATGTAGTTAGGGTATTGAACACGAATCATATATACGCCTTCAGAGAAATCGCTTACATTCAGTGTATTCATTTGTTGAGGACTGTTTGTTTCCCAAACTAATCTTCCAGCAGGATCAAATGCACAAATAGAAGTAGCATCTACATCTACAGCTATGTTTGCGCTTGTTGTGGCTGGGTTAGGGAAACATTTAGTGTTGTTTTCTAAAGCTAGTTCAGAAACTCCAGTATTATCAGTACCATGAATCATGATATTGTCAATTTTTACAGTACCAGCAGCAGTAACTTCATTTCCATTCATGTCGAGGTTAGATGTAGGAATCCAAGCAAAATATAGAGAGCTTTCTGGATTGTTAGCTGCTTCAGGAATGGCTACATCGATAAGTTGACCAGTTGTCCAATCGTTAGCAATAGTAAATTCAGAACCAGGAACATCAGTCCAGTCGCCACCACTTAAACGATACATAACTTTCCAATCTGCTGGACCTGGATCGTTATTTGTTGAACGCATTTGAGAAGATACTGTAAAGTGACCATAAGTAGCCGCTTTTACTTTAATAGATAAAAATTTATGAGCTGCAGCATTATCCCAACCTGCGCAAGTAGCAGCTGAATCACTATTTCCATCAACACCTTTTTTAAGGTATAAAGAATATTCACCAGCATCATCCATATCTTCCATACGGATATCATAAGACAAGTTATTTTCTAATCCAAGATTGGCATTAAAAGGCTCCTCAACTCCACCGGGGAATTCAAAACCTGAGATAAGAACTTGGGCATTGAGGTTAAAACCTGCAATGAACACTAAAATTAAGAAGTAGAATTTTTTCATAAAACTTTTTTTTGAATGATTATTTATTGTAATTAATTTTTAATCCGAAAAGAATATATCTACCAGGAGATGGATAACCTTTTCTGTCCACGAATTCCTTGTCGAAAATATTCTGTACATCAGCATAAACTTGAAAATGTTTCTTGAGCGTATAGCTAAGTTTGAAATCGAAAATAGAATAGCCTTCCACTTTTGTAGTATTGGCATCATCTGTCCATTGCTCATCGGTATAACGATAGGACAATGAAGTATTGATGTTTTTAAACTGGTAGAAAAGACCAGCATAAAATTGATGAGGAGGCACTTCAACAGCATATTTCCCTGTGAGGTCAATTCCTTCAGTAGAATTATATTTTACTATGGTTGTATAGTTGTAAGAGTAGTTGGTCGAGAGTCTTAAGTTTTTAAGAATTTCGTACTTCACATTGATTTCAGCTCCTAGAATTTCCACGTCAGAGATGTTCTGTTTCTGCAATAATGGTAGCACTTCCCCTCCCATGTCAATATCTTCTCCTAAGCTTACCAAATAATGAAAATCGATTCCTCTAGAATAATAAACTGCCGGCTCAATCACTAGCTTTTTATAGGTGATGAATGAACCCATTTCCACATTATATAATTTCTCTGGTGTTAGTTCTGGGTTGGCCACTTTTATTCCTTTACTAATTTTACCTGAACGGCATAAGTCATCTAATTTAGGAGGATTAAATCCAGATGCTATTGAGAAGTAGTGTCTCAGAATTTCATTTTGCTGATAGTTTAAAGCCAGTTTAAAGCTTAACGCATTCCATTGTTGAGATTGATAAACATCATAAACATCTCTAGGGTAAGCTGTAGCAGCAGATGGGTTTTTTACAGTAAAATCACCATTATAAAAATTTGCATAATCAAAGCGAAGCCCGCTAACTAATTTGAATTTCCTACTGATATCGTGTTCATCTTGAGCAAATAAAGCGAAGAAATTATAGTCGCCATTATAATAAACTTCATCAAAGGCAGAGATATAGATATCTTGGTATTTGGTGTCACCATGTTTAATATCAGCACCAAAGATGAGGTAGTTCTTTTCTGATAGCATCTTATTAATACCAATCCAAATTCCTTCATCAATATCAATGGAGGAGCTTTCACTCAATTTGTATTCACCACTTGAGTTTATTTTTTCCTTTTGATAGAAATAATCTTGCTGTTTTCTATAGGCATTGGCATTAATGTTAAAGCCTTTGATGCGTCCCCAATAATTAGCTTTTACAATGGAATTGGTGTACTTGTAATGACTTCCATTTTCCTCAAATACTTGTATTCCCCTGTTTCTTAAGTCATCATAATAATCAATACTCACCTCTAGTTTATGCTCTCCATTGAATTGATATCCTAGATATCCTCCGGCATTATATTCCCATATAAAAGTGGTGGTATCAGTGAAGTCTCTTGAGGCTTGGCTCTCGAAAAAGTAGCCATTGCCTTTTCTGCCAAATCCATTCACTCCCCAATAAAAACCTTTTTCATCTTTTATTTGGCTTCCTGCTAATCTTAAATGCTGCCCTAATGTTTCAAAAGAACCCACATAGGTATTGCTGCTAAAAGAAAATGGAGTGTTAGGTTTTTTTGTGATGATATTGATGACACCTCCCATGGCATTATTTCCATAAAGTGCAGAATTTGGACCTTTGGTAATTTCAATTCTATCCACATTATCTGGATCTATCATATGCCAGTTTACTGAGCCACCTGCAGCAACATTCATCGGAACCCCATCTAATAGGATTAGAGTACGAGCACTGGAACTCAATCCACGCATAGTTACGCTTGAATTTTTGGAGAAGGGTCCCCAACTTCTATTTACATTAACATTGCTGATTGAATTGAAGACATCATCCAGATTGTTTATAGGCATCTGCTCAATTTGAGCGCTTTTAATAAGTTCTATTTTTGCAGGAATCTCATCTATCTGCTTTTCATAGCGATTGGCCGTCACTACGACTTCTTTTGTAGTAATGGTGTCTTTGTCTATCTGTCCAAAAGAGAAAACACTCACAAATAATAAGCTATATAGTAGACCTAATTTCCTCATTTCATCTTAATTTCAATAACAACATTTCCTGTTTCATTTCCTTCTAAGGAGATGACTTTAAACAAACCAAAATTCCCTTTATCCGATACAAAAGAGTAAATATCATTGGCTTTTAGATTCTTCGCTTTTCTCTTTCCCGTTTCAAAAGCAAATGTGGTGGCATATATTAAGCTATCGTTTTGGCAATTGTCGAAATCTTCTAATGTAATATTAGGTTCTGCAAATCGTGTGGTATTTCTGGTATCCCAAATATCTAAAGGATAGTTGCCACCATAAATTTCTGCCGCAACATTGGCACCTGGAGAAGCAATAGTGTGTTCATCTTCATCAATATTGTCGTAATAAGAGAGAAAATGAATCTCTTCTTGAATTGAAAAAGCATCTTCCATATTGTAGACCGTTTGTTGACTTAAAGAATAGAAACTTTCAAATTCGTTGTTATCTTGGAAACCTAAGCCAAAAGGAAGAACATGACTAATCTCGCCATGAGCACCACTTTCATCTTTCGTAATTTTTAAACTGATGGTATTAGATGCTTTTCTATTTCTGTCTCTGGTGGTGATATTCCAAATTTCCCATTCAGCTATGCTCTTAATGATTTTTTTATTCACTAGGATAGATTGGACATGCATTCCAGTATCAATAACTATGGTGTCTATTGGAGTGATTCTTTCGAACCTAATGGTAGATAAAGAATATTCTGATAATGATTCAGCCAGAACTTTTATGTATAGAGTATCACCAACTTTGGCACTGGTATCACTATTGATAAAACCTTCCTCAATTACGAAATTGATTTGGGGGCTTGTATAATCAGCAATATCTTTTTTGCATGAATATAATAAAGCAAAAAACGATATGCATAAAATTGCGACTCGAATGGTATAAGAAAAAATAGCTTTCATTTTTGTAATGGCTTATTTTTTAAGGGCTTTGTTGGCGCCAAAGGAGACCAGTGTTCCTAGAGCTCCGAAGAAGAAATGAGTTAAGATTGGTATAATTATTCCATGTTTTGCAAAGGAACTAATAAACATCATTCCTGAGAAATGGATTCCTAATCGTAGTACAGGAATCATCATGTAGCAAAGTCCGCCAAAGAAAGCAACGATATATGCATTTTTGGCTTTGAGATTAAATTTGGCCCAAACAAAATCAAGAGTGAAGCCAATTCCCATATACATAAATGGAATAGTTGGGTCTTTGAATCCCATAAATGGTAATAACATCATAGAGCCACTAGCTAGCATGGTAATACTACTGGCAAAACTTTGACCCGATAACATTCTTGCAGCCATTAGAATACCAATAACTTCGATACCATGACGACCTGGAATGTTTAATGGTACGCGTAAATAAGCACGCAGAGTTGCAATTACTATTCCTGTTAAAACAAGAAGTAAGATTTCAATTACCGTAGCATATCTCTTAGTTAGAGATAGACTTAATGTGTTCTTTTGATACGACTTTCCACTCATTGTTAGTATTTTTTATGGGTTCCACATAGGTGATGATTTTACCCTCTTTTATCACCGGTCTGAACCATTCGTTTATATCTAAATATTCTTCATCACCAATAATAAGTCCTTCGGTTGTTTGAACTTCATTAATGCTGACTATTTTTTTCAAAGATGAAATTTGATGTACTCCTTTGATGTCTCTAATTTCATGGCCTTTTAACCAAATGCAGCGACCATCGTTTCCCCATTTTCTAAGACCTATGGCAGCAAGAGCGCCAATAATTCCATCATGGGTTCCAGTTAGTCCTTCTAAAAGAATTTGATGTTTACCAGCTAATGCTAATGCATCTTTTTTAGTGAGGACAGTTTTCTTTGCATTCCTCCCCCAATCGATAATCTCTTGATTCACTTTTTCGTAAGTACTTACACATAGTCCAACATCGGAGCCATCTGCAGCTATTTCGTTGAGGAAGTTCCTGGATAAAGTGATGACCTTTTCAATATCATCAGCTATGATATGCAAACTTGCTGAGCTATTTTGAGAAGTGTAGGGGATGTCATCATGAACAAATAATTGATGGCGTAGAATCTCTAATACTTCGTAACCTTCATTGGAAAACAAGTCCGCCATTTGGCGAGAGCGAAAACCAGTTCCTCTTGTATTCTTATTGTCGGTATCATCGATGCCAATTAATAACTCAATCATTTGATTCATTTATTTGGGACAAAGATATAAATTCGATATGAAAAAAATGGCGATTCGGTCAATTTAGAATCAGTATAATGCTGTGTTTTAATCTACTGAGATAGAGAGAAGACTAGGCTGCAAGATTTCTTTGTGAGGATGAATTAACCTATTTCGAAAGAGGTGATTCCAAATATTTTTTCAATGGGAAGCTTGGGGAATTCTCCTGTATACATTCTGGCTGTTTGAAAAACTTCTGTCATCTTGTGACTCTTCACAAGTTCAAGAGCATTGCTGTTTATTTCTGGGATATCGATAAAAATAGGTTCATTTGTTTGTGCATGACCTATAAATGCCTCGAATAACTGCTGTGCTTGTCCAGCCTCTTCCGCAAATAATGGCGCAATTTTATATCCTTCTTTGCATTTCCTCATCAACCCATAGGCTTTTATATCACCCTCCTCTAAAATGGCATATCCATGTGAAAAAGGAAGCTGAATCCACTTTTCTATAAACTGTGGTCTTGGCACAGGGAAAAAACCTTTTTCAAACTTTTTAATTTGCTTAATGGTGACTTGATTTAGAGAAGTGATTTTTGGATTGGTTATTATTTGACCACTTCCATAGCCTTGGAATCTGATATTGTTATAAGCCAACTGAAAACCAGAAGATTTATAGTTATCCTGTTGTTCAATTACTCCATCAAGTCCTATATTACAACCCTTGAGGTACTTCATTCCAGCTTGCCACATCTTAAGCCCGAAACCCTTGTTTCTATATCTAGGTTTTACAATGTAAAAGCCAAGAAAACCAAAGCTGCCGGAGTATTTAATTGCTGATATTGAAGCTATGGGTTCATTATTAAGATATCCTATAAAAAAACCATTATTGTCGGCTGCGTAATATGCTCCGATATCATTTAGGCCAGGGTTCCAGCCTTCTTGTGCAGCCCAGTCAATGACCATGTCAAGTTGAGATCTAGACACAGTTTTAATTTGAAAATTGCTAGTTATCATAACGTTAGTTTTGGGGAGGATAAAAGTAGTAATTATTCTCATAAAAAGTCAACAAAAATGAGAATCAATATGATTTTTCTAATTATTGGCTAAATCCTATTTTGATGCGCTAAACAAATTGGTTTTTTTTTCTCTATTGTGGGAGCAAAAAAAAACGATAAATAGCCTTTTTGTAGTTCCGCTACTCTGTAGCTTATTCTTCTTTTTGTGATTTTTTTATAGAGGTAAGCGGGTGCAGACGCATTGGTGCAGCATCGTTCCGATCTCTGACCCTTATAATAATTATACTAATACATTATTCTTTATTGCTTCAATTTGAAAGTGCAAAGCACCGCAATATCTATAAAAATAAGAATACAATGAGTATTACAAGGTTGCCAGTTTAGTATTAAGTAGAAGCTGAATATTGAGCGACGTTGAAACAATTCAAATCTGGCATGAAATTAACAAATATGATTTCAATGAAGCCAAAAGTGTTGGATTTTAATTAATAGCTTTCGAACTGAACTGAAAAGGAGGTAGTATCCACATTTATTAATACCTGTTAAGTTTTCCTTTTGTGTTGTATTTACCTATCTGGATAACCTAGGCCGTGAATAATCTTTTGAATTAAAGGTAATAGTACATGAAACTCTCTAGTAAATACTACGACTGGATTTTAAATAAGACTAGTTGTTTTTGAGCCTAATATTGACAATTTCGGAATCGTTACCCAAGCGAATTGGAATCACAGCTGTGCCATAACCCGATGAGATATAAAAATGAGATTCTTCCTTTTTTAGATAGCCCCAATCTTGCTCAAATATCATTCCTGTGATATAATTTAAAGGCCAAAATTGTCCATTATGAGTATGACCTGAAAATTGGAAATCGATTCCCGCTTGACTAGATTCTTCCAATTTGTATGGTTGGTGGTCGATGAGGAGGGTAGGAAGTGAGGAGTTGAGTTCACTTTGTAATTCAGAGATACTTTTTCTAGGAATGCCTGAAGAAGTTTGAGCTTGTATATCATCGCGACCAATAATATTGAATTTCCCATCAATACATACACTGCTGTCTTTAAGTATGTGGATGCCATTGTCTTCAAAATGTTGTAATTCATTATGAGCTCCACTGATGTATTCATGGTTGCCGAGACAAGAAAAAACTCCATATTTGGATTCTATATTTCTGAAATACTCCACCAGTTGATAATGCTGAACCACCTTTATATTGTCATCTATAATATCACCACCAATAAGTACCACATCAGGCTTTAATTCATTAATCATAGACACCAATCGTTTGGTCTTTTTATGGTTTACCATGGTTCCAAGGTGAATGTCGCTTACAGCTACTATATTTAGACTCTTAAGATTGCTATTGGGTTTATGAATATCTATTTCTAAGGTTTTTACTTTGGGGTTAATAGTATTAAGAAAACCAATTATCATGACTATGGTAATTAAACCGAATGTGCTTAAACCAATAATCAGTTTTGATTTGGTATAATTAGCAGTAATAAATTCGGGAAAGAATGGAATAAAATGATTTACTCCTCTCAGTATATCGAAAAAGATGATGCTGAAAATACCAAAAACAAAGAATCCTGCAGAAACAGCTCCAATTCTAATCAAAGCGTCAGTGAAGAAGTTTATAGAAGTTCGTTCTAAGATTTTTCCAAGGAAAAAGGCAATAAGGATGAAGATGTAAATCCCTAAGGTGATTTTGGAAGTCATGATGGAAGCAGGAAAAGCTTGCCCCATTCTAGTAAATAAGTAAATGCCTAATAAAGTAAATAGGCTGATTACTATGAATAGAAAAATTGCTATTCTCATATTTGAAAATCTTTAAACCTCACAAGAATCACCCATGCAATTAGGCTTTTCTTCGGGTTCCTTTAGTAATTTCATGTAAAGTGCGAGATAATATAGCTTACAGCCAATACAAATTCCAAAGGCCATTTCAACAAAAATAAGGACCAGGCAAATAACACATAGTACACAAACCGGGATGAAATAACTCACATCGTTTTGTAAGAAAAGGGAAAGGATAAAAATGATGGTGGCTAAGGTTAATCCTAAACTCCAGGCAAATCGTTTTTGAACAGCTCCTATATAAATTGGCGTTTGTTTTCGTACTAATAATTTTGCCAAAAACATGGTGGGTGCAAACCTAGGATTAATAAATATTCCGATAATGAAATTTACCATTAAAAATCCAGAAACATAGCTTGCAACAGCATAGTTGTATCGGAAATATACCTGATTAAACGCCACTAAACCTAGTAAAAACATAATCCCTGCACTGGCTCTAAGATTCCTTTCATCTAGTACTTTGAAGGATTTTCCTTCTATATTCTCTCCAAAACTTAAAAATGACATATTCTATTCTTTATGGTTTGTATTCTATTCTTTATTAATTGTTTTTTTGTAGTCACCCTTTA
The DNA here is from genome assembly GCA_016744655.1 of Bacteroidales bacterium. Lineage (GTDB taxonomy): Bacteria > Bacteroidota > Bacteroidia > Bacteroidales > UBA12170 > UBA12170. The sequence continues at coordinate 76,383 of JADGDY010000006.1, forward strand.
GGATTTGGGGCAGAATTACAAAAAATAATACTCATGAGATATTATATTAAAGTCTTTAAAATTTCTTTATAGCGAGATAAATCTTGGTCTATTTTGGGTGCTTTTTTCACATCGTAACATGCAAATCCAGGCAAGATTTCAAAGCCACAGAATTTATAAACAGATGTGATTCCAATAAGCGCCTCATCTAAATTTTTTCCTTGAAATAGATATTGTTCTGAATCATCGAAAGCAACTTGAGGAGCGTTCCATGTGGAAGATAGTAGAAGTTTTTTACCATGAGGAGTTCCACCAGAACCATATGGTTTGTCGTTTTGACGAGAACGGCCATCGCTAATCACTATTTTTTTTCTGTCAATCAACTCGTTAAACACTTCGTCTATATACTTTTTGTAAGTCCAAGGCCCGGCAAACCAGTAGACAGGTGTTTGGGTAATGATTAAATCGGCCCACTCGTGCTTCTCCGCTTCTTCTTCAATTTGGTAGCCAGAATCTATAATTGTAGTTTTAACTTCATGATTAGCCTCCTCAAAAAAGTCCTTTGCAAAGTCTGCCAAATGTTGGTTGAGTTTGCCTTCAGAGCTTTCGTAATACTGATGTGCATTGATGATGAGGATGTTCTTTTTCATTTCCTTGATTCTTTAATCATGTTTTGCAAATTTAATAATCAAGTTGTTCGGTGGTGTTAATGGAATGTTATTGAATTCACGATTATGATATAATTTGTTAAGGTGAATTGGGTGCTGAATTAGTTGTACAGGGTTTTTTAAAGTGGATTTTGACTTGATAGTCGGCATAAAAACCATTCTTTAAAATTATATTCCTTTGGCGATTTGAGTAATGATTTTGTTTATTGCCCGATTTAAAACTCGGGCTTATTGATTTGAAATAACTAAAAATAAAAGATGTTTAAATTCAGGCACCCTTTAGGAATGGGGCAATCCTGAATTACATTAATTTATCTATTCAAATAGAAAAAAGCCGCCCCCAGACGAGGACAGCAATCAAAAGGGTATGATACAGATGCTGTCTCTTTTTAGAATCCTTTGAACTGATTATCGATTAATAGGGGAGGTTGAAATGATAATGATATTTCTTCCCAAGGGACCAATTTAAAGTTTTGCGTATTTGTTTTTCCGTTGGTTTCGTTTTCGCCATCTTGTGCTATAAAGAATCCCTTTGGGTAATCAGTTCCCATATTAAGGTTTATCACGTCAATACCATCAGTTTCGCAGGTCCCATCTATGTTTTTTCCGTCTCCAATTCTAAAGCTTCCAATATATTTATGTGGACTTTTCCTTTCGAAAATAGCATAGGAATTATTTCCCTGACTCGATGCCAATAAATATCCTTTCCCATTTTTGGCAAAATAGAGTGTTAATCCTTCCACATCAGCCTTAATTTCTTTTTGTATAGTAGCATCACAAACCAGTTCTTTCTTAGAATTTCTATTCCTTAGGTTTAGTTTCCAGATTCCAAAATCTTCTTCTCCAATAAACAAGACTCCTTTTTGGTGGTCAGCAACTAATCCCTCACATTGATTTTCGAATTTGTAAGTTCTGATGTTTTTATATCTGATACTCTGCCCATCAAAGAATATTAAATTTTGCTCTAATAATCCATCTTTTCCAATAGAGATACTAAAAATTTCCTCTGTTTCTGGGTTTTTGTAGAAACAGAAGCCATATATTTCTTCTGACAAACTTGGTATCTTGAGGAGGGCTAAAGAATCAACCGAAGAGTTTTGTTTATTATATCGATAAATAGAAACTGTATTGTCAGTTCTGTTTGAACCACCAATGATGTCTATTTTATCACTTCCCATGTTTAGTTGGTATTGAACATCGCAGTTGTTGATTTTTCCAACTGCTTTGAATGAAAGCAAGTCACCTTGTAGATTGTAAACTCCCAGTCCTTTTTGTTTGTCAGTTGCTATAATGGTGCTTTTGCTGGCATCCTTCTTATTATACCAAATGGCAGGGTCATCTGCCGCATCTCCTTCTGAACTAACTGATGTGGTTTGAGAACTTGCAAAGACATCAGGGAATTCATCATTGAAATTGCTTTTGCATCCACAGCTGATTAAATTTAAGGTTAATAGAACCACGATAGTATAATTTAATATGTTTAATTTTTTTTTCATTTATAGTTTTTTTTAAATAATGGCCAGCCATATAAGCTGACCTTTTTGATAAAACTCAATCTACTCATTATCTAAAAACATGTCGAATTTAATTCCAGCTGTTATTCTGGTATTATAGTATTCGGCTTGCATCATTCTGTCTACATGGCCTTGGTAGTATCTCAAAGGCTGGTTTGTTAAATTACTGGCATCCACAAATATTTTCCAATGTTTAGCAAAAGCATAATAACTGTTTACATCGAGGTAAAAAACTTGGTCGTACCATTTGTCATAGAACTCTGCTTCTCCAATTCCTTCAGAATCTCTGAAAGCACTAGCCCAATTTGCAGAAACTCTAATGCTAAATCCTTTATATTCCCAAGAAAGCGAAGCATTTAAATTGTTTTCTGGTGTTCCAGGTAAGGAAAGCTTTTCATCTTCTCTACCTTCAAGTTCGAAGTTCTTTACTTCGGAATAAATATAGGTGTAGTTGGCATAAACTCCAATTCCTTTAAGTGCCCCAGATAAAAAATCTAATTGTCTTTGGAATGCTATTTCGGCTCCAAAAATTGTAGCATCTCCACCATTTACTGTATTGCTATATTTATCCCAAGTATGACCTTCGAATTCATAATCTCTTAATTCTGTTTCAATAATGAAATCGTTAATGTTTTTGTAAAACAATCCTCCAGAGAGCAAACCAATGCTTTTGAAGTAATTCTCATACATTAAGTCTAAATTGTTTGAAGTTGTAGGATTTAGAGAGGGGTTTCCTATCTTTATTTCATTGTCTTCCATATATACTTCTCTATAAGGAACCAAATCGTAGTAGTTTGGTCGTGCTAGAGTTGAGGTATATGCAAAACGTATGATTTGATTGTCATCAAGAGAGTATTTCAATTGTAAATTAGGAAGAACATTGGTGTAGCTATCTGTAGCTTTAGGAGTTTGGTTAAGTTTATCTTCATCAGCATCATAACTATAGCCTTGAGATTCTAATGAAGTACTTTCTATACGTAGACCTACTGTAGCTTTCAGTTTCCTGCCAAGGTTTTGTTTTAACATGATATAGGCAGATGTGATGTTTTCTGTGGCATTATAATTCCCAGCTAATTCTTCATTAACTTTAGATTTATCAAAATAATCGAGGTTACTTAGATTTTGATTTGCTAAGAATTCGTTGTTTACAAAATGGCCTGATTGGTAATCTCCAGCTAAGAAATTGTCTTTGGTTTTGTCAATAAGGTTTTGCTGTACTAAGGCGTTAAAAGAATCTTCATCGAGTGGTTCAAATTCATAGAAGTTATTGTCTCTTTGCTTTTCTTTACCACGGTATTTGGCTCCAATTTTAATTCGGTTTTCGAAGTCTCCGGTCATTAATGGGATTTCAAGATTTAACTTGGCTTTTAAATCAACTTCATCTGTATATTTATTTTCTTCTGTTAGTTCTTTTAAGCCATAGTTTGCATTGAAATCGGCATACTCTGGGTCAACGATAAAACTAGGCTTGTTTTGGTCAGAAAAGTTAGGTGTTACTTCTACATCTTTTGCTCTATATGAAATATACCTTTCGTTGGGACGTTCTTCGGATGCTTTGGCATAAGAAGTTGACCAGTCTAACTTAATATTACCTAAAAGATGCTCGCCCTTTAATTTTCCGGTCATGGTTCTTTGGTCTTCTAAACGAGCTGATTTATTATCGTTAGAACCGCCTTTGGTCTGGCGACGAATCTCTGTATACCATTTGCCATCCTCTTCATTATACTCTATGTCTTTGTATCTTCTGCGAAATCTGTTTTCCCAATCGTTTCTGTGATTATAAATCCCGCTTAAAGTAATGGTATGTTTATCGTTAATCTTATAATCGAAGGCTAGTGAAGCACTTTTTCTAATTCTCTGTACTTCGTATTGTCTTACTTGAAAATCTGTGGTGTAAACATTACCATTATCATCCTTTTCCCATTCCGCTTCTATATTATCAGAACCAAGAGGATTGTCATAATAGGAACCACTAAATACCACACCAAGTTTATCATTGGCAAACCTTGTGGCAACAATAGCGGAGGCTGTTAAGGTAGGTTTGTTAGAGATAATATTATATCCAGAACCTAGTGTAGCAGAAAACCTTGTGGAGGAAGGAGCCGAACGAGTAACCAAGTTAATGGAACCTCCAATAGCATCCGCATCCATATCTGATGATAAGGTTTTAGTTACTTCAATGGTTTGAATCATATCAGAAGGAATTAAATCTAATTGTACTGCTCTAATATCACCTTCTGCTGATGGCATTCTATCACCGTTAATAGTGACTGAGTTTAATCTTGGTTCAGTTCCTCTCACATGACCGAAACGTGCTTCACCTTGGTCATATTGTACATTGATGCCAGGAATTCTCTTGATGGCATCCCCAATATTTGCATCAGGGAATTTCCCAACTTGGTCGCTGGCTACAATATTTGTAACATTATCATTTCCTTTTTGTTGGTTTAGAGCTTTGGCCTGCCCTTGTAACTGATATCCTATTTCTACTTCATTTAATAATAGACCAGGTGTTAATTTGAAATTAACTTCTGTGTTTTTACTTGCTTTAATTTCTACTTCTTTACTTGCAGACCCATAGCCGATATAGCTAACATTGATAGTTTGCTTTCCCACCGGAACTTGAACTAATGTGTAGAAACCATTCACATCTGATACGGTTCCGATTTCAAGAGCTTCTATATTAATATTAGCACCGGGAAGTGGTAATTTGTCGTCATCAAGTATACGGCCCGTAACGACGGAGGTGGATTGAGCTTTAATAATAAAACTGAGTGATAATAACATGAATAGAAAGCTGATTTTCTTCATTTTGATTTGATTTTGATTTGCTGCGAAATTAGTTTTACTGGTTTCAAATCGTGTTTTTTTGCTTTTATGTTAATGTTAGATTGTCGTTAATAAGGATATGAATTCTCATTCTGATTAAATGAAATTAACAGAATCTTTATGCAGATTCTTTCTTTTCATTTTAATTGGAAAAAAAATGATGAAAAATTATAATAATGAGAATATGCTCATTATATTTGCAAAATATAATGTGACCAGACTCCCAATTTACTTTGTTTGATTGTCAGCCTTCTCACCTAGAAAAATAAATTTTATTTATTAAACAAAATGAATGATGAAAAAAACTGATGTATTAGTGATAGGTAGTAGTGCAGCAGGTTTAGTAGCTGCTACAACAGGAAAAAGAGTACATCCTGCTAAAAGTTTCACAGTGGTTACTAAGGCTCCAAAAACTTTAATTCCTTGTGGTATTCCTTATGTTTTTGGTACGGTAGGAAGTACAGATAAGGATATTTTACCTGCTGAAATGATGTTTGAAAAAACAGGAGTTGATACAATTCACGACGAAATTGTAAAAATTGATAGGGAATCTAAAACTGTTTCATTGAAATCAGGAGAAGATATTGCTTATGATAAATTGGTTATTGGAACAGGGTCTACACCATTAAAACCAAAATGGTTAAAAGGAGTAGATTTAGAAGGAGTATTTGCTGTACCAAAAGATAAAATCTATTTGGATGAAATGCAGAAGAAATTAGAAAATACTAAAAAGATAGTTACTATTGGTGCTGGTTTTATAGGAGTTGAAATTTCTGATGAACTTGTAAAAGCTGGAAAAGAAGTGGTTTTAATTGAGAGGTTACCGAATATCTTGGGTTTAGCCTTTGATAAAGATGTTTCTATTAGAGCAACAGAAATTCTAGAAAATAGAGGAGTGAAAATTGAAACCAATTGCACTGTTAAAGAATTAATAGGAACTGTTAAAGTAGAAGCTGTTCTTTTAGAGGATGGTAGAAAAATAGAAACCGATGCAGTGATATTAAGTTTAGGCTATACACCAAATTCTCGAATAGCTGCTGAGTCAGGGTTAGCAGTAAACGAGCAAGGATTTCTCGCAGTTGACGAGTATATGCGTACCGAAGATGCAGATGTGTTTGCTGTTGGTGATTGTGCTGAGAAAAGAGATTTCGTTACTCGTAAGCCAAGCCAAGTGATGTTAGCATCTACAGCATGCGCTGAAGCGCGTATTGCTGGTATGAACTTATACAAATTATCTGCTATTAAAACTTTCAGTGGAACCATCTCTATGTTCTCAACTGCTCTTGGCGACCATGGCTTTGGTGTAGCTGGATTAACAGAAAGAGTAGCCGAAGCAGAAAACTTTGATTATGTTACTGGAGTATTCGATGGAATAGATAGACATCCAGGTGCATTACCAGATACTCATAAGCAATATGTAAAACTCGTGGTCGGTCGTGAATCAGGGGTGATATTAGGTGGTGAAGTAACTGGTGGTTTGTCCGTGGGTGAACTCATTAATACCATTGGGTTTATCATACAGAACCGAATGACATTAAATGGAATTCTTACTGCTCAAGTTGGAACACATCCTCTAATGACAGCTTCCCCAGCAGGCTATCCTTTAATTAAAGCTGCTGAAAATGCTTATGCCAATATCATGGCAGCGAATAAAAAATAATACAAATATTAATATTTTAGCTTTTTTTGTTTTGAGCCTCTGGATATTCTGGAGGCTTTTTTTATCCTGCATTACTGATTCTTTTAATTAAATCAGTATTAAGAATTTTAATCTTTTTTCCATTCACCTCAATTAACTTATCATCGGCAAATTCATGGAATAGTTTTGTGACAGTTTCTCTAGTAGACCCTATGTATTCTCCATATTCTGTTCGTGTTAAAGGGAATTCAAATTCCTCAGTATTGAAAATATGTTCCGAAAAATAGAGTAGTCCGTCAGCAAATTTGGCATGGCTTTGTTTTTGCATTTTGTTGACACACTTCTGATAATAATTTACTATCCCTCCACTTAGTGTTTTAATGAGTTCTATAGCAAAATCCCCATTTTCCCTTACCAATTCTTGATAGCCACTGAATTCGATAAAACAGCTTGAGGTTTCAGATAGTGCTGTTACAGAATAGCTATGGGTTTTATTTGCAAAAACATCAGGAATACCTACAAATATAGGTCCTTTGTCAATCTTTAGAATTTCATCTTTGCCCAAAGGTCCTTTGATGTGCAGTTTTATAAGGCCGGATTTAATAAATATTATATTCTGAGTAAATAGACCTTGTTTAATAATTCGCTCTCCCTTTTGGAAGACAACTTCGGTACTTGTGCTGCACAAAAGTTCTAATTCTTCATCATTAAGATTGAAAATTGTTGAGGATTTTACTGCGCAGTTCTTACAGGTATTGATGTTTTTTTTATTTACCATAATCGTATTCTTCAGTTATAGCAAAGGTAATATTTCACAAGATGAAATGCCCCAACTAAATGAGATATAAACTTCATTTCAATAATAACTAAATCACTCTATGTAATGAAACTTGTATGCCCAATTTTATTGTATAAAAATGGTTTTCTATTTTCCTTTGTATAAACAAAAATACATAATTATGAAAACAATAAGAAGTTTAAGAATCTGTGGGTCATTTTGTATGACAATGCTTCTAGGTATCATCTCATTTAGTTTTATAGGCTTTTTTTTCGGGGTACTTTATTTAGTATTTCAATAGAAAAGCAATTTGAAAACTAGGATTGTGTGAATAGATAACTTGGCATATCTCTATTTTTTCAAGCCTATTATTGTGGTAATTAGCAACAAATGATTTGGTGATAATACTTGTTACTAAATACTTATGTTGTAATTGGTGCAAGTTAAACAAGTTTAATGGTTAAGGGGAAATAAAATGCGAATGACAATTATACCAAAATTACAATATAATAAGCCATATTCTTCCGTCTTTTTGGGCTTGCTCTTTGTTTAATAATATTACCGTATCTCTAAGGCTATGCCTCTATTTTTGGCCTCGATTAAACTCTATAAAATCAAAAGAA
>JADGDY010000091.1:0-10686 GCA_016744655.1 Bacteroidales bacterium
ACATAATAAAGAGCCTTATTATTGCTTTTTTTTGTAAAAGCCAACTCAAAAGCAGCCCCCTTAATTGAACTACCATTAAAAGCATTTTGGTTTCTTATGATATAAAAATTCTCAGCAGCGATTAATGCTCTATCTGAACTCACTGATTTTGAATAAACATTTGTTACTAATATTAAATACAGTATAAAAAAGAAAGAAAATTTAATTAATTTCATGATGCGATTTTTTACAGGATTATGTGAATTTACAGAACTAGTCAACAAATTTATTAAAACAAATTATAATATTTTTAACAGTTTACTGAGTGGTGTGAGTTATTGTTCATACGCGGTTTTTAATTGAATATTTGCTTGATTTCAAAAAAGTAGAATTTCAAATTATTGTATTTACGACTCATAAAAAACTATATCTAATTTTTAATATTAAACCTTCTAATTCTTTTAATTTTCCTGACGAATCAATAATATTTACTAAAATATTTTTAAAAATTCTATAGACCAGAAAAAACAAATACTTTTACCGGTTGGAATTATTAAACTTATAGAATGAATAGTGGATTAAGAAATACTAAGGATTATATCGATAAATATGTAGAAACTCATGCCTCAGATGTTGTAGTAAAAAGAGGTAAACAGATGTATCGATCGGGGAAAGTAGATTTTGAGGATTATTCTGAAAAGACTGATGGCTGGAGTTTTTCAGTTCATGGTACCATGAAGTATCGGATTCTGATTCTAGGAGTTGATAGTTTGAATATTGAGACTTCTTGTACATGCCCTTTCGATTGGGGAAGTTTATGTAAACATAGCATTGCTGCCTTATATTTTGTTTCTGATAATATCGGAAATCAGTCCACACTGCTTGAATCAAAAAATAGTTATTCTCATTCTATGTTATCCTCATCTAGTCAAGTTGGAGCAAGAGAAGATTATGAAATTAGCAATTATCGAAACATCACTACAAACTTTATCAAAGAAAACCTCCCTCCTGCTTTATACGAGCAACTTTCATATTATCATAGCGATACCGTTTATTCTTCTTTAAAAATAGATAAAAATTCTATTGTTTTTATTCCTCCCAATCACAAACCTACTGTTACATTTTATTTAGCTGGAGAAAACGTGTTTATCTCTAGTTCAAAAAAAACTTATAACAAACATTTATCCATGCAGGAAGCTCAGTGTTTGTATTCGATAGCTAAATCAAAATCTCCAGATATTTTAAATGATGTATTTAATGGTAAACTTGTAGAACATGAAAAGGAAATTCTAAATTCTTACGGATTGTTTAAGAATGCCAAATTCGAGGATTACTTCTATTATACTTTTGATAAAACGGTAGGCTTAAGTTATCAGGAGAAAAAAGTTTTAGAAGGAATTATTCCTATTACAGACACTATTAGCAATCCTCACCTAAAGGCGATTGACAAAATCAATAATGATGTTGAGTTTTTAAACCAATTAAACGCAAATAACGAAGAACGTAGAATTGGCTTTGTCATTAAAGAAAAGTGGGATTCTTATTATAATTATATTGATGAAATAGAAGATTCTTCTAACACTCCGAAAGGTTTTGAGATTGTTCCTATTATAGGAAAAACCAATAAACTAGGAAATAGCCTATCCACACATATTAAGGAATATTTGCCTGAATTGATTGAATCTAATCTGATAAAGAAAGATGATAATGCTGAAAAAGCTCTAGAGCTTCTCAGTCAAATTGAGAATACAAAAAGTGAGGAAACAGAATTTCTAATCCTGAAAGAAGTGTATAATTTACTAATCGAACATGCTTTTGTTTATGGTTCTGACGTTCCTTCTTTTGAGGTTAAGAAAAAGCATTTATCAAACATTATTCTATCCCCTGAACCACTCGATATTGTATTCGAGGTAATGAAGGAACAGTCGTTTCTAATTTTAAAAATGAAATATAAAATTGGGGAATCTGTTTTTGAAAGATACCAGAGCAACGAAAAAATATTGGATAATTGCATCCATAAGATTAATGGGATTTATCACTTTGTAAAAAATTATAAAGTAGCCCAATATATGGTGCAATTCCCTGAGAATTTAAAAATGGTAGAAGATCATAAAGATGAATTCTTCACTAAAATAATAGAACCTATTTCTAAGAATTTTGAAGTCCATTTTGATAACGATACATTTTTAAAAGAATCAATAGAATTAGATTTCCATAGAAGACAATTGTTTCTTTCGGAAAAAAATGAACATATCCTTTTTACTCTTCAGGTGGTGTATGATAATGATTATTCTGCAATTTTAAATACTACTGGTCATATCCTCTCAAAAAATGAAAATCTGATTACAGAATACAAAAGAAATTTTGAATTAGAGGATGATTTTATTGAAGTATTAGCAAGTTTACATCCAAAATTTGAGTTACAAAAGAACCGTAAACTCTTCTACCTGCACTACAGCGATTTTACTGAAAACATGTGGTTTTATAAATTTTTCGACCATTTGCAGAACAACAATATTGAGGTTTATGGTCTCAAAGATTTGAAAAACTTTAAATATTCACCTTACAAAGGAAAAATTAGCACCACAGTATCCTCAGGGCAGGATTGGTTTGATGTTCAAATTAATATTCGTTTCGGCGACAAGCAAGCCAGTTTAAGCGACATCAAAAAGGCCGTTATCAATAAGCAACGCTTTATTCAACTTTCTGACGGATCAGTTGGAGTATTACCATCGGAATGGTTTTATAAACTGGAGAAATATTTTAGAAATGGTGTTGTTAAAAAGGATAAACTTGAAATATCAAAACTTCACTTTTCAATAGTCGATGAGCTTTTTGAAAACATCGATGATGAAAAAGTTCTGCTCGAAATTGCTGAGAAAAGAAGAAGACTTCAAAATTTTACTGAAATATCTGACACAGAAGTTCCAGAACAAATAACTGCTGATTTGCGCCACTATCAAAAAGAAGGTTTAAATTGGCTAAACTTCCTCGATGAAATGCAATGGGGAGGGATTTTAGCGGATGATATGGGATTAGGAAAAACACTACAAATACTGGCATTTCTTCAATATCAAAGTAATAAAAACAAGTCGACGAGTTTAATTGTAGTTCCTACTACCCTACTCTTTAATTGGGAAAATGAAATTAAAAAATTCGCCCCTCAACTAAAAGCCATGTATTACTATGGTACTCAAAGAACGAAAAACACTAAGCTCTTTAGTGAATTCGATCTCGTGTTTACCACATATGGAATTCTTTTACGTGACATTGAAATCCTAAGTCAATTCAAATTTAACTATGTGGTTTTAGATGAATCCCAAGCTATTAAAAATCCTGCTTCAAGAAGATATAAAGCTGCCAATTTGCTAAATGCAAAAAACAGAATAGCCCTCACCGGTACTCCTATAGAAAATGGTACTTTCGATTTATTTGCACAAATGAATTTTGTAAATAAAGGATTCTTTGGTAGTCCAGCAAGCTTTAAGGATAACTATTCTAATCCTATTGATAAAGATGCCAATGAACTAATTGCAGAAGAATTGCATAGAGTATCACATCCTTTTATTTTAAGAAGAACCAAAGAAAAGGTTGCTCAAGAACTTCCTGATAAAACAGAAGATATCATATATTGTGAAATGGAAGCAGGACAAAGAAAAGTTTACGATGCTTATCGCAATGAATTCAAAAATCAATTACTAAACAAAATTGAAGATGATGGCATAAATAAATCGAAATTGATGGTATTGGAAGCATTAACCCGATTACGTCAAATCTGTGATTCTCCTGCTCTTTTAAACTCTAAGGATATATTAGAAACACAATCCATTAAAATTAAGGAAATCATCCGCCATATCACCAATAAAACGGGGGATCATAAAATATTAATCTTCTCCCAGTTTGTGAAAATGCTTTCTTTGGTGAAAGACGAATTGGATAAAATCAATATCGATTATGAATACCTAGATGGCAAAAGTAGTGTGAAACAAAGAGAAAAATCGGTAAATAATTTCCAAGAGAATAACGATCTGAGAGTTTTTCTCATTAGTCTAAAAGCCGGTGGAACAGGGCTTAACCTTACTGCTGCCGATTATGTTTACATTATTGATCCTTGGTGGAATCCAGCTGTTGAGAACCAAGCCATCGACCGTTGTTACCGTATCGGGCAAGATAAAAAAGTATTTGCCTATCGTATGATTTGTAAAAATACCGTAGAAGAAAAAATAATCAACCTACAAAATAAAAAGAAGAAAATTGCTGGCGATATTATTCAAACCGATGAAAATATAATGAAGAAATTGGATACTAACGATATTCGGGATTTGTTTTCTTAAATAGTCTCTGCCAGAAAACTCCGATAAAGCATTATGCTTTTTCTAAAAACAGTCATTGACAAAAGTCAACTCCTTGATTTTCACAAAAACCAAGCCTTGTTCTCGAAGCCTTCTTGCGAGAGACACAGGGGAAATGTATAGTTTTCGTGCAGGCACTAATTAGGTTTATTTGTTTGTTGTTTGTTGTTTGTTGTTTGTATTCACTGTTCACTGACCTAGCGAACATTTCGACAGGCCTGTCTAGCTAAGTAGCCAGATAGACTCAATGTCCTAAACTACTCAAACTATAAACTCATGAAACAAATAATGAACTTTTCGAAGAAGATTATTCTCCACATTAAACTGAACCTTTCCTATTGCTCGAACAGGAAGAACTCCTGGGGAGGTTCCACAAATGAATGCTGCTTGATAAGCTGTTAACTCTCTATAATCTACAGATTCAAAAACTACATCTATAGATTGTTTTTGACAAATTTCTAATACTTTTAATCTGGTGATTCCTCCTAAAACCAAATGATCGTGAGCAGTATATAATTTGTTGTTTTTGATAAAGAAAAGGTTGGAGCGACTGCCTTCTGTAATCTGATGGTTCTTGCTAACCAATACCGACTCATAAATCTCTTCTGACTCAATTTGCTCGTTAGACTTAATTCTTAATTTGGCTTGATTGACTTTTAAACTGGGATTCTCTCTCTCTTCGAATAATAAACTACAAGAGACTCCTCTATCGTAATCTTCTTGGGATGGATAATGACTTTCAATGGGAAAAATGGCTATTGATTCTTCCTGAATAATGAGTTTAATATTTATATTTTGAAGTGCATTTTCCTTAATGATTAAATCAATTTCTCTCTCTAATTGAATGGTATTTAGAGGAGGGTAATTTATAGCATTACAGCTTTTTATTAATCGTTGCAAATGTAAATGGAGAAATATAGCTTTTGAGTTGACGAGCCGTATGACTTCATAGGCATATTTGGTTGAGAATAAAGATTCTATTTCTTTAGCTGATTTATTGGTTAATTCCCCATTAATAATCCCAATGTATTTCATATTCTTTCACGCTTATAATCTTCACAAATATAAAGTATTAATCGAATTAAAATTGATTTTCAATACCAAATATTTTTGCTACCTTTGGAATCAGTTAAACTTACAATTATAATTTCAGTCATGAGAAATTTCATTATATCAACACTCCTTTTATTTTCGGTTTATTCTTTTAGCCAAGATTATCAGCTTTTTCCAAACCAATATGAGAAACTATTTAGTATTACAAATACGATGGAATCAAGCTTTGATTTATCTTTTGATTCTGTTATATCTATTTCCGATACTGTCTATTATTATAATTACAAAGAAATCTTTGATGAGTATATAATATCTGATAGTTGTATTTTCTGGGGTGGCAATTATTGCTATCAACAGGATAAACCTTCCTGGATAGGTTCAAAAATTATTATGACGGAAAATGATCAATACCTATTTTTCAATGCTATTGGAGATACTTTAAGATTTAACTTTCAAGCCAATTCAAATACAAGTCAAGTATTTTACGAGGACGAAACCCAATCTTTTCAATTAGAATACCTTATGAGTGTTTATGAATTTGTAGTTGGAGAAATAGATTCAATTAGAATTTATAAAATTATACATTATGATAATGAAGGGAATATAATCAACTCCGAATTAAATGAAAATCCAATTCAAATTAGTAAAACCTATGGATTAAAGAATTTCTTCAAAGTAGATCAATTTCCAAACCAATTGCAGCCATTAAACCTCATTGGTATGTCCATCCCTTATTTTGGGTTTAATCATATCAATCAGGCCATGCTTCACGATCATGAAATTGGAGATGAGATTCAATATGAAGAAATGAGACACAGGCAGGAAGGAAGTCCAGATGAAAATTACACAAAGTATACAAAGTATGTTTTTTTAAATCGATGGGATGCAAATGATTCAGTTCATTATCTTAGTCAACAGACCATTCATTATAAGGATTCCATAAGTCAACAAATAGACACCATTATAATGTCCTACTCATATATGGACACCTTAGCAAAAATACCATTTCAAAAGCCTAATCAGAGTAATTATCTATTCAACAAGTCTATCAATCGTCAATATTTTGGTGAACTACAATTAATTACTTATTCATTAAAAGACCAGTACCTAGTATATTGTGCTGAAGATAATTGTTGGGGGCCTTATGATACTAATGGACCACCTAGAGACCTTGAAATTGATTATGTAATTGGTTTAGGTTTGTTTAATAAGTCTTATCATGTTTCACAACCTCCTCCTGAAGGATATTATTATCATAATAGAATTATTTATTTTAAAAAATGGGATTTTATATATGGAGATGATGTGATACTAGGTTTCAAAGATTATTCTGTTAGTACTCAACTTGAAGTATTTCCAAATCCGGCGAAACAACGAATCTTTTTTAAGAATCCAAATCAAGAAATCCTATCAGAGATAAGTATTTTTGACCTTTCTGGGAAACTAATCCATACATTAACAGTCAATTACAAAGAATATACTTGGGACTGTAGTCAACTAGAACCTGGAGTTTATATCTACCAAAGTAAAACCAATGGTGATTCATATAGAGGGAAATTAATAATTCAATAGATATATATAAAACTATTTTCTTTAAATATAAAAAACCTGAGTACCTTTCGATACTCAGGTTTTTTTTATATCTATTTAGAAATTATCCTATTGGATTATTCTTATTAAATTCCTCTAATCTGAATTTCAAATCAGCAAATTGCTCTTCTTTTACCAATGATACACAGGCTCTAACACCTTCGTGACGCTCACTACCTGTGATGCTTAAAGAGATAGCACTTATGCCGTAATAAACCAATTCGTTTAGTAATTCAACTCCACTGAAACCAGGGTAGGCAAAAGTGAAATAAAAACCATCTGCAATCGGATTATCTTCATCTTTATCATAAACTATTGAGAAGCCATTCTCAGTGAATAATTTCTTCATCACTTTGGCTTTCTCTCCATATATTTCCACATCCTCACGGAAATTATAATCGCCATCGTTCACTGCTTTTAACATGCCATGAAGGCCATACTGAGCAGAATGAGAAGTTCCAGAGCTTAAAGGATACATGGTTCCAAAAATCATAGAATATCCAAATCCAGCATTAGGATAAAAACGAAGTAAATCTTCATATTTTCGCTGATATAGCCCATCGGAAATCACCATCATACCAATTCTTTCTCCAGCATAACTAAAGCTCTTAGAACTAGAAATGAATAGCATATAATTATCGGTATATTTTGCTACTGATGGTTGGAATGGAGCCTCCCCTAATTTACTATAATCTTTACGGAAATCCATAGCGAAGTAAGCTAAATCTTCCATAATTACCACATCATATTTGGTTGCTAATTCACCAATAATCTGTAATTCAGTTTCTGTAAAGCAAATCCAACTTGGATTATTTGGATTGCTATAAAGTACCGAGTGAATGTTTCCTTTTGAGAAATACTCTTCTAGTTTTTCTCTAAGTTTTTCGCCTCTATAATTATAAACATCAAAAGTATCGAATTTCAATCCCAATACTTTATGCTGCATCTTGTGAACAGGGAAACCTGGGTCGATAAATAATGTGGTATCTTTTTCTTTATGAATACGAGAAAGCATCATAAAAGCGGCGAAACCACCTTGCATGCTACCTACAGTTGGAATACAACCTTCTGGAGCCACATCCACATCTAAAAAGTTTTTTACAAAACGACTGATTTCGTTTTTCAAAGGAGGAATCCCTTGAATATCAGGATATATTGCTGCTACACCATCCTCTAAGGCTTTTATTTGGGCTTTCACTCCATACTGAGAAGCTGGAATTCCAGGAATCCCCATCTCCATTCTGATGAATTTATCGCCAGTTGCCTTTTCGATATTGTCAACGAGCTTCTTAATTTCTCTGATGGATGCACTTCCCACTTGTGCCACTCCACTCTCTTTAACCTTCTGGCTAACGATGTCGTAATTGATTGGTGTATTTTTCATTTTAATAATTTAGTTAATAGTGAACAGTTAATAGTGAACAGTTTTGCGATCACCAAATATTAAAAATCCACCTATATTTTAATTATATTTCCTATATCTATATTTTGTACATTTTGCCTAATAAAACAAGCTCTGTGCACATTTTCAAACTTAAGAATACCCAACAACTAACTTTTAACTGTTATCTATTAACTGTTAGTTGTTAACTGATTTCTTCATCCCAGCAACAGCCAAAATCATTCCTAATGCTATTCCCAAAACTGCGGCAAAAAGCACTTGGAAATCTGGAGGCAACATAAATGTTATTGTATGAGCCGGAATCCAGAAAAAAGGAATTGTCTTTTTGAAAACAAAACCCCATTGTACTGACCAATCCAAATTTACAAAATGTTCTTTAAATTGAATAGGCTTAAATAATCCTGCTATTGTTCCTCCATTTTTAAGGATGTGCATATCGGTAATCTTATGCAAAGTCATCATTATGGGAGCATAAATTAAATTCATGGATGCACTAATACTAAAGGCTACTAAAAGCTTATCAAATGAGAATGCTTCTTTCATTAATAATGGAGCATCTTTCATGCCTAAATAAGCCAAGAAAGCAGGAGTTCCAAATGCAAATATAATAAAAGCCATTTTTATGGTTAATCCTAAAACTCCCCAAACAATGGCACGAGGAATCACCCCAAAACCTTTTTGATAATATTCACCCGTTCTGATTCTAAGACCAATAACCTCACCCAGAGTTGCCAATAAACCGAATTTAATAAAGCTCATGAACATCCCATGCTCAGCATTGAAGTTGATATAAGAATCGAATACGAATTGACAAGTAAAAAAGGGAAGGAAAAATAAGGCAACAGCTGCCAGGAATACAAAATCTGCTTTTTTCATTAATTTCTTTGTTTGGGAGCAAAGGTCTTAAAAGTTTATTGGATTTTGATTACGAAGATTACCGAAAAATTAGTTTTGTGCTAAGGGAAATAGGTTTAGAGGCTAGAGTTTCTGATCTAACTAAACCTATTTTATATATTATATTTTAATTCATACAAACAAGATTTCACTTATCCGATTTATCAAATTGAAAACCAAACGGATTAGAAAACTCATAAATTTCACTTTCAGGATTTGAAAATAAATCTAAATTATCTTTTCCAGGTTCATACTCAATCTCTGTAACAAAAGTATTAACCCCCTCTTTTTTCCTTTCTTCAATCAAGTATCCTTCTTCATCATAATCGAAAAAGATTTCTTTTGTGAATTCTAATTCATCATCAAAATTCCGACCATAAAACTCTGTACGGGTTAATTTTTCTCCTTCAAAATTATTAACTACTTTATCAAAATACAAAGAATCTATTTCTCTTATTGTAGAGACCTCTACTTGATTTGTATTATAGGTATACGATTGAAACCTATGAATCCACCAACCTTCAAGATCAGAATGTTCATAATAATTACATCTTTTGATCCTCTGACTATCATCATACTCATAATCTATCTTGTCTCTTAACTCCATTCCACTTCCAAAATCCGCTTTAGATTCAATAAGAACTAATTGATTATTCGAATATGTATAAAACTGGCTTTCTGTGACTTGTTCAAACTCAGGCGCTCGAGACAAATCCAATTGGCTCAATTTTGAATTGCTATATATATAATCGAGCCTAAAAAAATGTGTCAATTCCTCTGTATAACCGACAAATAGATTTAAAGATACAACTGGCATTTTATAATCAAATTCATATTTATAAGATAAATGCATTGATCCTTCCTGAACTGGGGTGATATCTATTATTTCAACCAATTGGTTATTATTATAAACATACTCCAGCTTGCTTTCTAATAACCCATTTTTGTAATAGGAAGTTATATGAGGCCGTTTAGAATTGCTTTCCTCGACTTCTATATCTTCATCTTTACTACAAGAAATCAAAAGCAATATTGAAAGGAGGATAGTGAGATATTTTTTCATGATAAATGTTTTTTTCAAAGATATTGATTTCTCGAATCCATACCTATTATATTATTGTAGAAGGTATAAATTCGAGAAATCATTTGTCTATAGAAGAAATATCCACTTTTTAAAAGAGCCCAATTTCCACCAATAAAACCAAAAGGTAAAACAGGAATCTTAGCATATTTAAATTCTTCTAATGGGTCTCAATCAATTAATACTAAGTAAACTACCTTTTATCTATTAATTACTACACAATCCTTTACAATACCTTACAACTCTTTACCATTCCTTACAATCCTTTACAACTCTTTACCATTCCTTACAATCCTTTACAACTCTTTACCATTCCTTACAATCCTTTACAACTC
>JADGDY010000091.1:10786-20260 GCA_016744655.1 Bacteroidales bacterium
CTTTACAACTCTTTACCATTCCTTACAATCCTTTACAACTCTTTACCATTCCTTACAATCCTTTACAACCCTTTACCATTCCTTACAATCCTTTACAACACCTTACTATTCTTTACAATGCATTGCACTTCAAGCTTCTTACTTCGCACTTCCTACTTCACAATAATCTCATCCACCATAAAAGCATTTCCCTTTTCCATTTTAGTATCTTCTTGCTTCTTAATACTCACTTTTACAAAACGAGCTTTTCTATCGAAAGATTCAGTTGAATAATTGCAAACTTCAAGATTCTTATTGACATCCTCTTTTATTTCTCCATTTATCTTTTCCCACGATTCTCCATCTTTGCTTAAGAAAACTTCAATGGAGGAGGGTAGATAATAATGACTGCTTAGTTGTTTGAGGAAATTGAGTTGAACGCGTTCAATGAGTTTAATATTCTCTAAATCTAAGATAAATTCTGCATCCTGATCATAGAATCCCATCCAATGGTCATCGCCATAGTTTTGAGTTCCGATATAGCCATCTGTTAATGCTGGCCATCCTCCTGCCGAGAACCAACCCGAATAGGTGGCATCGCTGGAAACGGTTTTGCCTTTTGCTTGATGCGCTACTTTTATCTTCTCTAGGAATGAGGCATCGCTTGGCTTCTCACAAAATTCTGATTTTATCAAAGGTCGAATTTTATAAGCCGCTCCCAAATCATCTTTTCCGCTCAAAGGTCGAATACGATAAGCATAGCAATAATCACCAGGATATAGAGTATATTGAGGATGCGCCCTACTCCACCAACTATCGTCACCGGCCATTCCTGTTTGACTAAAATCCATATCAACACTAATAAAATCTCTTGGAGAAATATCAGAAATATGCTTGTTCACTTTTTTATCTGCCTGATCGAAATCCTCTAAAATATAATTCTGAGCGCTAAATTCTATGCTCGGAAATCCAGCTATTAAGACTCCTCTATTTTCTTTATTTCTTAAAGCAGCCCAACGAACATCGGTTAAATTCGAGTTTTCTTGAGGACGAATATATGAGGTGTATTGCTCCTCAGTTGTAGAATGATAAATCCCCATTTTATAACCCGATTTTCTATCCCAATAATTCTCTTGTGGTCCACGACCATACCAATCCATTTGATTAAACTCTGGCTTTAAATACATGGTCATTCCTAAGCGTGGCAACTCGGCCAACTCTTTTGTCTCGTCCAAGTCTAATTTCTGCTGTACGTATAATTCACCATTGCCTAAAACAACATATTCTAATGTTAATTCTCCAGCACCATCCACGAGATTATATTTACAAACCAACTTGATTTCGCGTTTAGAAATCAATACATGTTTCATGCTTTCCAATGTCATCTTCTCATGAACATTTTTCCAATAAGCTGCTCGTTTCTGCATTCCATTTCCAAAATCATTATCTGTCATTCCTCTCCAAAAAGAAGCTTGTGGTCCTTTTTTATCATGGAGCATTTCTTCTCCGTTATAAATTAATGAACTCAAATAACCCGATTTTTTATTGAAAACCATTTGGAAATGCTCATTGGAAAACTTCAAATTCGATTTAGCATCATCTATAATAACTTCTGAGAACTTCTTTAACTTAGAGAATGAAAAACCTCTCATAGATGGCAAATCAAACTGTGCCCAAGCTACTTCATGTCCAGCAGGAACTATATCAGTTGAATCTTTTTCTTGAACTGATAAACTGAGGATATACTCCACATTCTGCTCATTCAAACTTTCGCTTTGAGGAATTTTAAAAATAATAGAATCCCCTGGAGCGCCTGCAAAATTAGTCATCTTATTCCCCATTATCTTTTTACCATCTTGTAATATCTCCCAATGGAATACAAATTCATTCAGGTTTCTATAATTATAGTGATTGAAAATTTCTATCGCATTCCCTGTTTTCTTAAACTTCAAATATTGATAAGTCTTTTTCACCTGCCAAATTCCAGGATGAACTTCTCTATCGGAGGCTATCAAACCATTTGCTAAAAAGTTATTATCGCTTTGTATGGTATCTGTTCCATAGTCACCACCATAGGACCAAAACTCTCTTCCATTTTTATCAGTTTCCAATAATCCTTGGTCAATCCAATCCCAAATAAAACCACCTTGCAAATGAGGCTCCGCTTCAATCACATCCCAATATTCTTGAAAATTTCCTGTTGAATTCCCCATGGCATGAGCATATTCACACATAATTAATGGACGGTAATGTTCGCGGCTTACATATTCTTTTAAATGATTGATGGAAGAATACATTGGACAAACAATATCAGTAGCCGAATCCTCTCCTGCTCTTTCATAATGAACCGGGCGATAAGGATCTATTTTATGCATTAAATCAGAAGCTTTTTTGAAATTCACACCGAAACCCGCTTCATTTCCCATAGACCAAATAATCACTGAAGGATGGTTTTTATCTCTCGCCATCATCCTTTCAATTCTATCTAAATGTGCCAATTCCCATTCCGGATTATTCCCTAAAGTTCTGTCTAGATTATATCCCATTCCATGGCTTTCAATATTTGCTTCATCTACCACATACAATCCATATTTATCGCATAAGTCATACCAATAAGGGTCGTTGGGATAATGTGAGGTTCTCACAGCATTAAGATTGAATTGCTTCATCAATTGAATGTCTCTAAGCATGGATTCTTTGCTTACCACATGTCCTGTAATTTCATCATGTTCGTGGCGATTCACTCCTTTAAGTAAAACAGCTTTCCCATTGACTAAGAGTTGACTGTCCTTTATTTCTACTTCTCTAAAACCAATATGAGTACTTAATACTTCATGGGTTTTACTGCCATATCTAAGCTCTAAAACCACTTCATATAAGTTGGGTTTTTCAGCTGACCATAAATCAGGATAAGGAATTTTCATCTCCTTATTTAATTGTTTTTTCTCACCTGCAGCAAATTTCTTCGCGCCAAAAAACGTTTTCTTTACTTGCTTACCATTTCTTTTTATCCTAACGACAACTGTAGATTCATTGTAGCTGTTCTCACTCCGGTTTTCTAAATCAATTTTCACATGAAGCAAACCTTCTGTAAAATCATCATTTAAACTAGGGCGAAATTCAAAATCTCTAATATATAATGGTGTTCTGGCCATTAAATAAACATCACGTTCAATCCCACTGATTCTCCAGAAATCTTGACACTCTAAATAACTCCCATCCGACCAACGATATACCTCAGCAGCAATACTATTTTTGCCTGGTTTTAAATATTTAGTGATATCGAATTCGGCAGGCAGTTTAGAACCTTGACTATATCCAACTTTTTGGCCATTTACATACAGGTAGAATGCTGACTTTACAGCTCCAAAATGAACAAATATATTTTTCCCATCCCAATTCTCAGGTAATTCAAACTCACGATAATACGAACCAACTGGATTATACTTTTTTGGAACAATAGGTGGAACTGGATTTCTCGTCCACTCGTAGTTGTGATTCACATAAATAGGGATATCGTAGCCTTGCAACTCCCAATTGGAAGGAACAGGAATGGTTTTCCACTCACTTTTATCATAAGACTCCTCAAAAAAGTTCTTGGGTCTTTCGTTTGGATTTTTACTCCAATTAAACTTCCATTCTCCATTCAATGAGAAATAGTTAGAAGAGGCTTCTCCACTAAATTCTAATGCTTGGTCTTTAGTTTCATAACTAAAAAAACTGGCCCTAGAATCCTCTTTATTTTCAGAAATAAAATTAGGGTTTTCCCAGTCTAAACTTAAATTTTGCGCTATAAGTTGAAAACCAAGAAAAGTGCTTAATAATAGAAAGAATATTTTTTTCATTTGGTGCTAAATATTTGATACAAAAAACCCACAACAAGAAAAAACCAAAGTCTTTCTTGTTATGGGCAATATTACAAATTTATCGTCTAAAAGACTGCATATAATCGTCTAATTCATCAATGGATGATTCAAACTCAAAAGCATCATTCACTTGATAATAATTTCCATAATCTAAGGTATATCCAAAAGCATATTTTGCCAAAGTAAGTCTATCATTCTCAAAATCGAAAATCTCCATCATCTGCCTTACTTGTGAACTCAACAAACAATTGCTATCAATAATCTGTTTAGCCATTTTCAATTGACTATCACTAAAACTTTTTGAGGAGATGCTCCTCTTTGCATTTTCAAAATCATGATGCGACATTGGATAAGGGCAACCATAAGGACCGCTATAACCAGGTAAAACATAGGTACTTGTTGGTTCAGCATGCATACTTCCTCCAGTTGTAGTTGTTGTAGTGGATGTAGTATGTGTTTCAGTATAAGAAGAAGAGCTTGTTCCAGTAGCATTCATGTTTACATTCATACTAACTCCACCCATATTCACATTCATATTTACATTTTCACCTGGTGGATGACCATTCCCATGAACTGAAGTTGTAGTAGTGGTATGTGTTACAGAAGTAGCAATCGCAGGTGTTGTGGTAAACATCACTACTTGTTGTTGTGGTGGACGTGGAGGAGCTTGCGCTAGAGGAACAGTATTAAATAACCTCAATACATACTTACCTTTCTTGTTTTGTTTCACCTTCATTGTAAGTTGCACATTAGGTTCATTCAAATAAACAGTCTTTGTTAAGTCAGGAATTTGAGTGTTTTCAAAAATAATTTTTGTTTGATAGGTAGGAGCAATTAATCCTTGAACCATAACATTAGTTTCTGGCTGTCCGTTTTGTAGAATTCCATTTAAGACCACTGAAAATCTTTCTCCATTTTCTGAGAAGATAATTAAGTTGGAGCTTTGTGCAAATGTAAGAAGGCTCACAAACAAGGCACTAAAAAGTAGTATTGATTTTTTCATAAATATTGTGTTTCTATTGATGTAATATAAAACTGTGCCAATTTTAAAGTTTGAATAATGGGAGGCCAAAAATATCAAATAATTTTAAAAATCCCTATGTCCGTTTTCGTACAAAAACCAACTCTTTAGAAAAAGATAAAATAACAATGAGATTAGATAGTTAGACCTCATTTCTAATGACAAAATTTTTACCTTTGACGCTTAAAATCAAACAACATCATAAATCATGAAGAACATACTTCAATTATTATTAGCCTTTATATTAATAGGTAGTTTAAATGCTCAAACATTAATAAAAGCAGAAGCTCCAAAAGCCAAAGAACTTAGCTTAGAGAAGATTTTCAAGGAATATCAATTCTATCCACGCTCGGTTAGAGGAATCCAAAGCATGAAAGATGGAGAGCATTATTGTAAGATTAGTAAAAAAGGGATTGAGGAATACAGCTATGCCACTGGCGAGAAAACCAGAATGATTATTGAGAACAAAAAACTAATCATCAACGATAGTGTAGAGCTTAAATACGATAGCTATGAGTTTAGCCCAAATGAAGATTTGGTTTTACTTTCAACTGAGACAGAAGCCATTTATCGTCATTCTAGCAAATCAAATTTCTATATCTATTCCTTAAAAGACGAAAGCCTAACTCTAATAAGTGAGAATGGGAAACAAAGATTGGCAAGTTTTTCTCCTGATGCTTCTAAAATTGCATTTGTTCGTGAGAACAATCTTTTTATCGTGAACCTTGCTGATATGAGCGAGAAGCAAATCACGACAGATGGAAAATTCGAATCTATCATTAATGGTACCACTGATTGGGTTTATGAAGAAGAATTCGCTTTTACTAGGGCATTTTTCTGGTCACCAAATGGAGATTATATTGCTTATTATAAATTTGATGAATCAAAGGTAAAAGAGTTCTGGATGACTTATTACGGGGAATTATATCCTGAACACGATAAGTTTAAATATCCCAAAGCTGGTGAAGACAATAGTATAGTTAGTATTCATACCTATCAACTCTCTACAGGTGAAACCAAATCTATGAATATTGGTGAAGAAACTGATATTTACATTCCTCGAATCAAATGGACACATGAAAGTGATGAATTGGTGATATTTTGGATGAATCGCCTTCAGAATAATTTGAAATTCTTATTGACCAATCCTGCTACTGGTGAGAACACAGAAATCTATAATGAAACCAACGAGTATTATATTGAAATCACTGATAATCTTCACATTTTAGCTGATAAAAAAGGTGGAAATGCTGGTTTTATTTTAACAGCTGAATTAGATGGTTATAATCATGTGTACTATTATGACATGGAAGGTGAATTGCAAAAACAATTGACTTCTGGAAATTGGGATGTGGATCATATCATTGGATACGACAGCAAAGAAAAAGTGGTTTACTACCAAGCTGCAAAATCTGCTCCTTATAACCGTGAGGTATTTGGTGTGAACTTAAAAGGAAAAGAAAACCCAATTGAAGTTAAAGAAGGATGGAATAGCGTGGCTTTTTCTGCCAATTATAAATATTATACTTCAACTTGGAGCGATGCCAATACTCCTCCAGTTTATTCTTTAAAATCTATCAAAGGAAAAACCATTAAGGTATTGCAAGACAACCAAAAGTTAAAAGACAAAATTGCAGAATATAATTTCCAAGAAAAGACTTTCTACGACATCACCACAAGCGAAGATGTGAAACTAAGTACCTGGCAGATTCTTCCTCCGAACTTTGATGAGAATAAGGAATATCCTGTTTTATTCACTATTTATGGAGGTCCTGGTTCTCAAACTGTGAAAAACTCTTGGGGATATCGCGACCCTTGGTATCAATATTTTGCTCAACAAGGTATTATTGTAGTTAGTGTTGATAATAGAGGAACAGGATTTAAAGGGGAGGCTTTCAAAAAAGTTACTTACCAAGAATTAGGAAAATATGAGACTATCGATCAAATAGAAGCAGCTAAGTATTTTGAGTCACTTCCTTACGTGGCCAAAGACAAAATCGGAATTTTCGGTTGGTCTTATGGTGGTTATATGAGTACTTTATGTATGACCAAAGGAGCTGAGCATTTCAATACAGGAATTGCCGTAGCACCGGTTACCAATTGGAGATATTACGATAATATCTACACCGAGCGTTATATGAGAACTCCTCAAACCAATGCTTCAGGTTACGATGACAACTCTCCTATCAACCACGTGGAAAAGCTAGAAGGTAACTATATGCTGATTCACGGAATGGCTGATGATAATGTACATCCTCACAATGCCTACGATTTAATCACTGCGCTAGTAGCAGCCGATAAAGAATTCGAATTGATGATGTATCCTAACAGCAACCACGGAATTTACACAGGAAAAAATACAACCATCCACCTTTATAGAAAAATGACCAAATTCTATTTAGAGCATTTGAAATAGTGGTTTAAGAAATATTATTTTGAAACGCTGGCTGAGAAGCTGGCGTTTTTTTTGCCTATAAATTAAGAACATATTTATGTCACATTCTGTTTGAATTGCTATTTTGACGTCGCTATACTTTCAGCTTCTATTTAATGTTAATCTGGCGACTTTGTAACACTTATTTTATATCTGGTTTGAGCAATTACCGCGTAGCGGTTAAGCTCTTGTATACAAGTTAACAAAACTTTTCTTTTCCCCGTAGGGGATATGTTTCAAACCCTAAAAACAAAGCAAAAACTAAACACAATTTTCTTAACTTTACAAAAACCCAAAACGCATCATTATGAAACCTGGCTCATTCACACAACTTTACACCCAATTGGTATTTGCAGTAAAACACAGAAAGGCACTTTTAACTAAAGAAATCCGTCCACAGGTTTTCAGTTATATGGGAGGAATTATCAACGATTTAGGTCACAAGACAATCATTGTTAATGGAGTTTCCGACCATGTTCACCTTTTTTTTGGTATGAATCCTAAGGTATCAATTTCGGATACTGTTCATGATATAAAAAGAAGTACTTCTATATTTATTAATGATAATAGATTATCTAATTTTCAATTCAAATGGCAAGATGGATATGGTGCTTTCTCTTATTCAAGAAGTCATATTGACAATGTTTTTAAGTATATTCAAAATCAAGAACAGCATCATAAGAAAGAGAAGTTTAGAACTGAGTACATCCGGTTTTTAAAGAAATTTGATATTGAGTTTGAGGAAAGGTTTCTATTTGATTTCTTTGATTAGAAAGTATTCTGTTTTATTATAACATATGCTCTACGAGCAATCTGTAAACGTCTCTTTGCTCCGTTTACAAAAGCCTATGCCCTACTGGCAATGCTTTTGGTATGCAGGGCTTCTTACTTTTATTAATTCATTTTGTTTTTATGAAGTATCCCCTAAATGAATAATCTGGGTCTTTCAACTTCCACCTTTGTTTACAGTTCATGCATTCATATATGTATTCACCATCATCTTTTTCCCTTTCCCCATCACGTTTAAATTCAATGTGTTTCATCTTTTTCGAGCCTAATTTCTTTGTCAGTTCTAAATCAAAGACTAACCATTCCTTTTCAGATGGAAATGAGTTGAATTCGTTATCAAAACAATCTTTACACATGCTTTTAAAAGTTGTATTATACATTTCCAATGAGTATTAACTAACTACTCCGCAACAAACTTAGCCTTCCTCAATAAAGAAATAGCAGAATAAAGAATTAAGCTAGCCAGTGCAATGGAAAAAGCAGGGTCAACATAATCGTGCAGAATAACACTCGGGACAAAATAATAAACCAGAATACTAATCACTGCAGTTAGGGCTGTAAAGGTTTTAATGCGAAATAAAGTCCATTGACTTTCCATTACAGGAGAGAATGCCTCCTTACTTATTTTTAAGTTTTTGCGCCACTGATAGAAGTTCACAAATACAGCAATGGTATTTCCAAAAACACCAGCCATTGAAGCATAGAATTCTAATTCTTTAGGATGGAAAAATCGTTTAATAGCAATAAAAGAAACCACTGCAAATGACACAAAAAAGACAAACACCATAATTCTGGCATTTACTACCTCTTTGCTGATTAAAACTTCTTGTTTCTTGACGGATTTTTGTGCGGTACGTAAACTGAGGAAAACAGATAAGGACTGAGCTCCTCCCATCAACATTTGAGCAATTAGAGTAATAGAGTTTGACAAAATACTAATGAAAACAAAGGGTACCCAAGTAGCAAAGATTACTAAAAAGTTAATCCAAAGTGTTTTCTTTTTCTTTTGTAGTAAATCGTTAGTAGCCTCCACTAGCTCTGTTTTTTATTATCGGCTTCTTCTCTGGCCAAATGACGAACCACTACCAGCACATCATCATATTTATCGGCTAAATGCTGACTCAGTTGCTCTGCGCTAAAAACAGAACGGTGCTGACCACCGGTACAACCAAAGTTCACCATTAAATCGGTGAAACCACGCTCCAGATACTTGTCAACTGATTGCTCAACCATGGTATAAACTTGTTCTAAAAAAGCATGTACTTCTTTTTCTTTGAGCAAATACTCCACAACTGGCTCATCCATTCCTGTTAACTTTTTGTACTCGTCGTACCTACCTGGATTTGGCAAAGCACGACAATCAAAAACAAAACCTCCTCCATTAT
>JADGDY010000255.1 GCA_016744655.1 Bacteroidales bacterium
TGGTTTCCTTAAATGCTTCTAAAAGAATGATGTTTACCGCTTTAAAACACATTGGAATATTTTACCTCCTTCAAATTTTAACCATGTCAACCTTGGCATTATACGATTTTGGAACATTTTTTCAGCAAGCCAATTCCGCACTCCGACAGAGTTTTATCATTATTGCTTTGATATTTATTATTTGGGATAATTATTTGTACGGAGTATTTAAATTCAGCAAAGATTAATACCCAAAAGAGAGCATTATGCAATCCAGTGACTTCATATACCGATTTTAAAATCTAAAAACATCATCATGAAAAAATTATATGTTACTCTAATTATTGCATTTGTTGTTGTCTTTTTCTCTGCTTGTGATTCACCAGCTGAAGTTGCTGTAAATCCTAATGATAATGATACTTTGGGATATGATTCTATAAAAGCTCAAAAATATGGTGCTGATGATTATGGAATGAAGAAATATGTGATGGCATTTCTTAAAAGAGGTTCAAATCAAAGTCTCACCAAAGACAGTTCTAATAAACTGCAAATGGCACATATGAATAATATTGATTTAATGGCAGAGCAGGGGAAATTAGTTGTGGCCGGTCCTTTTTTTGGAGATCAGGAACTCAGAGGAATCTATATATTTAATGTAGAAAGTATAGAAGAAGCAGAAGCACTCACCAACACTGATCCTGCTATTAAAGTTGGAGTTCTACAAATGGAGTTAATGGAGTGGTATGGTTCTGCAGCATTAATGGGAGTGAATGATGTTCATAATTCATTAACCAAAAAATCTATATCCGAATAGATTTTGTTTTCCTCTTATTCAAGCTTGGCAATTTTCCATAAAAGAGCTAATTTAGCAATCAATCTAATCGCCTAATTATGAAAAAAGCATTAATTGTTATTGCTGCTCTGGCTTTGGTATTTTTTATGGGGCCAAAAGTTGAAAGACCATCGGTTGATGGTAAAGTCCCAGCCATGATGGAGCAAGTTGATTTGATACTACTGAAAGAGGAAATCTCCAATTCAGAAAAGAATACCGATTTTATTAAACCAGATAATGAGAGTCGAATTATATTTGCTGATTCTATTCCACAAAAAACAGAATATGTTCTTTTATATATTCATGGGTTTTCGGCAAGTCCTCACGAAGGGCATCCTCTAAATACTGATTTTGCAGATCGCTATCATATGAATGCCTATTTCCCTCGTCTTCACGAACACGGACTTGAAACTGCAAATAATTTATTGGATATGACACCCGATAAATTGATAGAATCCTCAAAAGATGCACTCAAAATAGCTCGTCAACTTGGTGAGAAGGTCATATTGATGAGTACATCTACAGGTGGAACTTTATCATTGATTTTAGCTGCTGATAATCCAGATATTGCTGGGATTATTCTTTATTCACCTAATATTGAAATGTCAGAAGATATGACTAAAATACTCACCTTCCCATGGGGATTACAAATTGGGAAACTAGTGCAAGGTGAAATGGTGGAATATCCTGATGACCCACCTCTAGTTAGTAAGTATTGGCAGTCGACCTATAGAGTAGAAGCAGTAGCTTACCTTCAGAGCTTGGTTGAAAATACCATGACATTAAGAACCTTTGAAAAAGTAAAGCAACCTTTGTTTTTAGGTTATTATTATAAAGATGAGCAGAATCAAGATGGAACTGTGAAAGTTAGCGCTATGCTTGAGATGTATAAAAATTTAGGAACACCTGAAAATCAAAGAACAAAATTTGCTTTTACCGAAGTAGGAGTACATCCATTAGCAAGTGATATAAAATCTAAAGATATTGTTTCAGTGAAGCGTGAAACTTTTAAATTTGCAGAAGAAATACTACATATTAATCCAAATTAAAAAAACAAAAATGAGTATACACATAAATGCCAAACCAGGCGATATCGCAGAATCTATACTATTACCAGGTGATCCTTTAAGAGCTAAGTTTATAGCAGAAAATTTTCTAGAGGATGCTGTACTTTATAATGAAGTGAGAGGAATGTTGGGTTATACGGGTTATTATAAAGGTAAACGAGTTTCGGTTCAAGGAACAGGAATGGGGCTTCCTTCTATTTCAATCTATATTACTGAGTTGATGGAGGAGTATGGAGTTCAAAAACTCATGCGAATTGGAACATGTGGAGCCATTCATCCAGATATTAAGTTAAAAGATGTGGTTTTAGGACAAGCATCTTCAACAGATAATGGAATGAACACGCATCGTTTTGGTGGTATGCATTTTGCCCCAATAGCCGATTTTGATTTATTAATGCAAGCTTATAATTTTGCAAAGACTAAAGGCATAGATGCCAAAGTGGGAAATATTTTGGCTTCAGATACTTTCTATAATGACGATTATGGTGTTGATCCTTATCAAAAATGGAGAGATTTTGGAGTAATGGTAGTAGAAATGGAATCGGCTGCACTATATACTCTAGCTGCTAAATATGGAAGAAAAGCTTTAACACTTTTGACTGTTAGTGATAGTCTAGTAACTGGTGAAAAATGCTCAGCAGAAGAGCGTCAATTAACTTTTACCGAAATGATGGAAATAGCATTAGAAATCGCATAATAAATTAATACCATGAATAAAATCGCATTAATAAGTGGAGCCACAGCTGGAATTGGCGAAGCTTGTGCCATAGAATTTGCCAAGAATTCTTATGACTTAATTGTAACTGGTAGAAGGACAGATAGACTACAGGCATTAAAATCTAAGCTTGAAAACGAGTTTAAAATCTCTGTTTTAACACTAAACTTTGATATTCGAGAACAGCTAGAAGTAGAAAAAGCAATAGCTAGTCTTCCTAAAGAGTTTAAGGAAATAGATGTTCTAGTAAATAATGCAGGTTTAGCTGCAGGGGTAAATCCGATTGATAAAGGTGTTCTTTCAGATTGGGAGCAGATGATTGATACAAATATCAAGGGCTTATTATATCTAAGCAAAGAAATAATTCCTTTGTTAAAAGCTAGAGGAAAAGGTCATATTATAAATATTGGATCTATTGCCGGAAAAATGGCTTACCCAAATGGAAACGTTTATTGTGCTACAAAATCGGCTGTAAACGCTTTATCCGAAGGGATGAGGATAGATTTATTACCCTATGGAATTAAAGTTACACAAGTAGCTCCAGGAGCTGTTGAGACTGAGTTTAGTATGGTAAGACTGAAAACAGATGCAGAAACAGCAAATAAGGTTTATGCTGGTTATCAGCCATTAGCAGCTGCCGATATAGCAAATGTAGTTTGTTACACAGCGAGCCTCCCTGCGCATATGAATATTAACGATGTATTGGTAATGCCAACAGCACAAGCCAATGCTTATATGTACAACAAAAAATAAATTATTTGATTTCACTGAAATTTACTTTGAAATGAATGATAAATTTCTTACTTTTGAAAAGGAATCATTAAGATGAGCAAAATGGAAAACCAAAGAGAAACCTATGATTGGTCAAGCAAGACAGTATTGATTGCTGAGGATGTTGACGATAATTTTTTATTTTTAAAAACGTTTTTGCGTAAGACAAAGATTAATGTACTTTGGGCAAAAGATGGCAAAGAAGCTATTGAGTTTTGTCAGAAGGATGATAATATAGATATTGTATTGATGGATATTCGTATGCCATTTATTGATGGTTATGAAGCAACACGGAAAATTAAAGAATTTAAACCTGATTTGCCAATTATAGCACAAACAGCTTATGCCTTAAATTCCGATTACCAAAAGGTGTTTGATGCAGGTTGTGACGAATACATCACGAAACCCATTTTAGGAAAAATCCTATTTCAAAAGATGGAGAAGTTCATAAAGAACTAGTTGATAGATATAAAGTAAAAAAACGCTCCTCGAAGCGTTTTTTTTATGTCTATTATGAAGTAATTTCTTAATGAAGAATCTTGAATATTAGTTCTCGTAATATTTCACCACTCGATAGGTTTCCTGTTGCTCCCACACCTTTAGCTTTTAAATCGGCATCTTTCAAATAACCAATAATAGCAAATAACTTCATGGGTTGATAATTTCTTGCACATTGCTGATAGCGAAAAACTAAACCTGGGTGTATACCTAATCTAGATGC
>JADGDY010000256.1 GCA_016744655.1 Bacteroidales bacterium
GTGTATAACTCAATAGTATTAGGTTCTACAGAATGATTTTATTAATATCCAATTAGAAATCAGTTTCCATTTTATGGCCATATTTTCACATTTTCTTTCGCATTTATAACTATTATGCAAAATAATGGCATACTTATCAACAAGTATTTACAAAAAGGCTTGTATGGAATGGAAAAAAATTTATTTTTGCAAAAAATATAAAACCACATAAGGTATGTATTGGACATTAGAATTAGCTTCAAAACTTGAAGACGCTCCTTGGCCAGCCTCAAAGGAGGAGCTTATTGACTTTAGCATCAGATCTGGCGCACCCGATGAAGTAATTGAAAACTTAAGCGAGTTGGAGGATGAAGGAGAAGTATACGAAAGAATCGAGGACATTTGGCCTGATTATCCTACAAAAGAGGATTTCTTCTTTAACGAAGACGAGTACTAAAAATATTAAAACCTGGTTTTGCCAGGTTTTTTTATGTCATTGTATTTCTTTTTACAGAACCATGTCTGCATAGGTCAATATGGTTTGATGACCTTTATTTTGAAAGTATTTTCTTAAATCTCGTTCATCGCCCGAATAAGTTGCCATCACAAAATCGCCACCCCAAGCACCTAAAGATTTAATCTCCCCATCAAAATCATTAAAATAGGTCTCTTTAATACGCTTTTCTCCAATTAAACTCGATATTATACTCTCATGTTCTGCCAATGCTTTATCAAAATCGAAGAGCGATTTAGTTTTCGAAATGACCTCACTCAATACACTAACCTCCTCTATATTTTGTCTTGATGCTTTAACTTTCTTCTTATAAGAATC
Organism: Bacteroidales bacterium; assembly: GCA_016744655.1. GTDB lineage: Bacteria > Bacteroidota > Bacteroidia > Bacteroidales > UBA12170 > UBA12170. The sequence goes on from JADGDY010000256.1 coordinate 812, forward strand.
AACACTATTAGATGAGTTTTGCTTTTTGCCCAAATGAACAAAATATAAGTTCTTTTTAAATATAGGGTTAAAATCGATGGAAGTTACCTTGGGTTCACCATTCACTAATTGATAGAAAATAGGACTATCGCTTCTAGCTGCTGCCACATCTACTCCACTCCCATTACTAGTTTGACGAGCCAGTTGATGTGGGTTTACATCGAGCCAATAACCAATATTAGATAATAAGGTCGAACTAGAACCCAAACCCCAGTTTTTATCGAAATCCAGATTAGTCCTAATTTTAATTCCTTTCTGGTTATCTACAGAAATACTAGCTAAATCAAAAGCTTTTTTGAGGATGTTCTTTAAATGAAGAGCCATCTTCTGGTCATTGGTATGAATGATATTAAATAGTCGCGACCCAAAGTTCACTTGTAGCCAACCTTTATTCAAAACTTTGGCTTCCCACCGAATTCCACTAAAGCCTTCATGTAAACTAACTTCTAGACGTTGTCCGTATTTAGTTGGAACCGCCATGGCCAAAGCTCCATCGAGCACAAGGTATTCTCCTGTGATGAGTAATTTTCCGTTTGAGTGAAATGCGGCTATGTTCATATATTAAGTACTTAGAGTACTTCAAGTATTTAAAGTACTTAAAGTTAATGATTCTTTTTCAGGTTTTTAGCTTATTTATTTTCTAATATCTTTTACAAATTCTTCAACTGCAGAAAATGAAACTTTACGTGTTTTAAAATACTCTACCGCTGCTTGTTTTTCAGTTTCTGTGGCGGCAAAGTTATTCATTATATTTAAAAGGTGCATTTTCATGTGTCCTTTTTGAATTCCTTTGGTAGTTAATGATCGTAAAGCACCAAAATTATTTGCTAATCCTGATACAGCAGCAATCTGCATTAAATCATCAGCAGAAGGATCTCCAAGTAATTCCATGGTAAAACGAGCAAGTGGGTGAAGCTTTGTTAAGCCTCCTACAGTTCCTAATGCCATTGGAATCTTCAACATATATTTAAAACGACCATCTTTAATTTCAATTGATGTTAAACTACGATACTTTCCATCTCTAGCAGCATAGGTATGCCCACATGCTTCTACAGCTCTAAAATCGTTCCCTGTGGCTAATACCACTGCATCTATACCATTAAAGATACCTTTATTATGTGTGGTGGCACGATAGGTATCTACCGTTGCTACTTGAACTGCTTTTTCAAATTTCCAGGCAAATTCCTCCGCTGTAATATCAGGATCAACACCTTCTAAATCCTTCACATCGCATTCTACCCAAGCTTCTACCAAACAATCTGGTGTGTAATTACTCAGTATTGACATGATGATTTGTATAGGATACTCGTTCAACTCTTTGTTCTCACTTACTTTTTCTTTCAAAATCTCAGCGAATTCCTCTAAGCAAGAATTGATAAAGTTGGCTCCCATGGAATCCACCGTATTGAAACTGGCTTTTAGCTGATAGTAATGATCAATTTCAGTTCTCATATCTATGAGTTCAATATCGAGGATTCCTCCACCTCTTTCCCTCATATTCTTGGTGATGTCACCGGTTCCTGAAATCAATTGATTTTTCAGTTCAGGAAAAGAGCTTTTCAGTTTCTCATAATCACCTTCCCAAGTAAAATGTACTTGGCCAATTTTTGTTTTATCTACAATTCTAGTGTGGAAACCTCCTCTAGTTGACCAAAACTTGGCACTATTACTTGCGGCAGCCACTACAGAACTTTCTTCTATCACCATAGGAATCATATAGTTTTTCCCATTGATGATTACATTAGGAGCTATTCCATAAGGAAAGAAAAAATTGGAAATGGTATTTTCAGCGAACTCTTCGAATAGTTTTTGTTTGGCTATTTCAGTATGCCAGAAAGACTTTAATTCTTTTTCTACCTCCTCAGGGTTTGGGAAATAGCTGGCTACCTTTTTTACTTTTTGTTCCTTATCTAGTTTCGAAAATCCTTTGATGATTTCTTTTTCAAGCATAATTATGATTTCTGTAAAAGCTTCTCCGCTATTTGAAGACTTCTTTTAATTAAAGTTACGTATTTTTTCAATTGGGAATAATCTTCTCTAGCATATTTTAAAAACTGAAATGCCATACCAATAATTGCAGGTGCTGCTAATTGTTGTTTAAGATAGAATCCACTTAATGGTTTCACACCACCACTAATGATGAGTTCTTTTTGTTGAACCATACTCAAAGGCAATTCATTAAGAAAACCAACCATGTCGGCGGCAGTATGGCCAATAGAAGCAAAATCACTCATCTGCTCCATCACCATATCATCGGAACGCATCAGTTCGATTAAACTAAAATTTGTGCCTCCGAGTGCGCCAAATTCTATTCCTGCAATATTGGTTTCTAAAAGCGCATCTAAACTTTTGGGTCCCATTCCTTGTCCAACTTCTTTTACAAATACAGGAAAGTCAACCTTCTCCAACAACTCTTGGATAGTTTCTAGAGGAGGTTTTAAATAAATATCTCCCTCTGGTTGCATGAGTTCTTGAAGTGGATTCACGTGAAGCATGAGTCCATCAGCACGCAGATTAGCAACTAATTCTATGATTTTATCAACTGCAGACTCCTCCAGAAGTTTCTCTACTTGAGCAATTCCGAGATTGGTCATCAGCGGTAAATTTTCACCTATGATATCTCTCACATCAAAATCGGCTAATCTTTCTTTGGATTCCAATAAAGGACGACAGGAGCCCAAGCCCATTCCCATTCCAAATTCTTTGCAAGCTAATGCTAGATTCTTATTGATATTTTGAGCTTCTTTAGTTCCACCAGTCATACTGCTTACCCAAAGTGGTAAACTCAATTCTTTTCCTAGGAATTTAGTTTTTTCCAATTCTGGTAATTGATTGGATACTAGGATAGGTTCATAGTGAAATAGTTCTGAAACTTCTTGCTCAAACATCTGAGCTTGGTAAGCCAAATTAATATGGTCTTTTTTCCGGGATTCCATAGCATTAGATTAGCTGCAAATATATGGAATTGTGGTGGAGTGACAAATGGAGAAAAACTTAAGAGAGTATTAAAGAATAGAAATTTTCATATTAATGATACCTAAGTGTTGCCCACCTATATTTCCCATTTCTATTCTAATACCCTTTTAATTAATAACTTTATAAACTCAGGATAAAGTTATATGCATCCTGTATTTGAATATCTAGTAGATACTATTCCAAATAGTTAGGG
>JADGDY010000092.1 GCA_016744655.1 Bacteroidales bacterium
CCAGCCAGGTATTCAGTGCTGTTCAATGGATTAATAACAAAAGCCATCAATTGTTGAATCAGCTGATGATGCTTTTCCAACAGTTTAAAATCTGAAATCGATTCTTTTAATTCAGGAGCAAGTTCAATATTTTCCATCACTTCAACAGCCATCACTTGCATTGGGTGCTCAGTATCATTGGCAATCTGCTCTATTTCAGCAATTAAATATTCAAAACTCAAACTTCTTTTGAAGGGAAGTTCTTGTATGCTACAATTGATTTTGTTTATTTTATCCATAGACTGCAAATTTCATAATATATAGTTGATATTAAGGAATTTTGTTGCGTTAAAATACAGTTAATAGTGTTTTATCTGACTCTTATTGATAGTATTACATACAGTTAAACTAATAATAAATTCGAAAATAAAAATCCTCATTTTTAATATATATCGTTCAAGAAATGAAATTTAAGCAAAATACTTTCAAGGATAGGTTAAAGAACTGTAAAAAGGATACAAGAATCAGTAAAATGTATATCTTTATTATTCCATACCCAACTACATTTGTAACAAGGAAATTTAAATTATAAATCATGAAATGGATTCGACTATCAGTATTTGATATTCAACTTCTTATTTATGCCTTTGTTAAAGGTTTAGCAATTTTGTATTTCAAATATTAGGGATAAATAATTGTAAGGACAAGTTTGATTAGTATTTACTTAAAGACATTGTAAAGAATGTCGATGAATTTTAAGTCTAAGAAACTAATTATTGTTGGGTGTGGTGAGCTTAATAAAAAAGACAATTTATTCTGAAGATGGAGCAAATGAGAATCGCACTGTTATACTTCCTGTTATTAGTTATAATAAGCCCTGCATCGTCGCAGGAGGCTGATAAGTATATTTTATTTGAACATGAAGGATATGAATTTCCATATAGCCTTAAAGAGCCTAATAAGCTATGGAAATTGCCTAAAAGATTAGTGGAAGTTTCGGGATTAAGTTATATCAAAGACCATAAAATTGCCTGTATTCAAGATGAAAAAGCCAATATTTATTTATTCAATCTAAAAACTGAGGAAGTTGAGGATAAAATTAGTTTTGGTGATGAAGGCGATTATGAAGGCGTAGAAATAGTTGGTAAAAATGCATGGGTTTTAAAGAGTAATGGAACGTTATATCATGTAAAAAACTATCTGAAAGAAGATAAGCTCAAAGTAAAAAAACATACCACCGAATTAACGGGGAAAAACGACCTTGAAGGCCTAGCTTACAATCCGCTAAACAACAAATTATATTTGGCTTGCAAAGGACATCCATATCTCCACGACGAAAAAGGGAAAGACTTTAAAGCCATCTACCAATACAACCTCGATACAAAAAAGCTAGATATAAACCCTTTCTTACTCATCAATATCGATTCCATCCGATTCTACAAGGAATATAACACCATGGCACATTTGGGAATGGATTTATTGGCCTATTTTGATGATGTGAAAGGTGATTTATCACTACAACCGTCTGGAATTAGTATCCATCCTCAAACTGGAAATATTTATATTTTGGCTTCTGTTGGGAATTTGTTAGTGGTTTACTCTCCAGAAGGGAAATTATTATCGGTGATAAAGCTTAGAGCTAAGTATTTTGCTCAACCCGAAGGAATATGTTTTTCGCCAAATGGAACCCTATTCATTTCCAATGAAGGCGATAACGACAATGCCACCTTAATGAAGTTTAATACTAAAAAGAAGAAGAAATAGAGTATTACAATATGACTAAACTTCAATACATATATTCAGCTGTTTTGATGATTCTGATATTGTCGATTCCTAAGGTGTATGCTCAAAAGCTTTTTTATGCACCGGGGAATGAAGAATTCACAAATGCTGTTGATGAAGATAAAAAAGATAAACTTTATAGCGTTTATCTCATTGGTGATTTGAAATATCCAAATGCCGAAAATGAGAATTTGAAAATGCTCAAGAATTATTTATTGAAAGAAAATGATAATTCATCAATAGTTTTATTGGGAGACCTTCTCTATCCACTTGGTTTACATGATTCTGCCTCTTCTAATTATGCTGAGGATGTTAAGAATTTAGATTTTATCCTTCAAATTTTTGATGACTATAAAGGGAATGTCATATTTGTTCCAGGTAACCATGACTGGAAAAGAGGACAACAGAATGGATTGTCACATCTAAATAATTTGGAAACCTATATTGAGAATCACTTTGCCAGTGAAGAAGTTTTTTTACCCAATGAAGGATGTCCTGGACCTGAAGAAATCTATTTATCCGAAGATGTAACACTAATTGTATTCGATTCTCAGTGGTATTTTCAGAAGAATGAGAAGCCTGAGTCAGGCTGTGATGTGGTAACCACAGCAGATTTGTTTATTCAAATTGAGGATGCCTTAAAAAGAAATGAAGACAAGAAAATAATACTGGCTTCTCATCATCCATTATATAGTGTGGGCTACCATGGTGGCTATTACCCGGCTTCATATAATCTATTTCCACTTTTAGCAGTTTCTGATTGGGCTTATCTTCCGCTACCAGGATTTATTTACACTGGATATCGTAAGTATTTGGGTTCTGTTCAAGATTTGGCTCATCCCGATTATAAGCTTTTCCAAGAAGCATTAACCGAAATGCTAAAAGATTATCCCAATGCGATATATGCTGCAGGTCATGAGCATAATTTACAATATTTTGCCAAGGATAGTTTACATCACATTGTTAGTGGCGGAGGAGGCGAAGGAACATATATTTCTAAGCGTAAAAAGAAAACAGATTTTGCCTATCAGAATCCAGGCTTTTCAAGACTTAGTTTTTATGACAATGGAAATGTTTGGCTCGAATTTATTAGCCCAAATGAGTCTCCTGAGGGAGAATTAGTCTATTCCAAGAAGCTGTATAATAAAGCTGTTTTTGACCCCAACAAACAAGATTCCATTATTCATCATTTGGATTTTTCTGATAGCACTGTTACTGTTCAACTTAGTGAGGTGTATAATGCCAGCAGTTTTGTTCGTTCAATGATGGGTGACAATTATCGCAATTTATGGAGTTCTGAAGTTGAGCTGCCAGTATTCGATATCGATACTGAAAAAGGAGGCTTGAAAATTATAAAACGCGGAGGAGGCCAACAAACCAGGTCTATTCGTATGAAAGATGAAAAGGGCAAGCAATATGTATTGCGTTCAGTAAATAAGTATGTGGAGAAAGCATTGAGTGAGATTATGCGAAACACGGTTGCTGTGGATGTTTTACAAGACGGTATTTCTGCCTCTAATCCCTTTTCTGCACTTACTGTTCCTCAACTGGCCAGCGCTGCTGGGGTGATGCATACCAACCCCAAATTAGTTTGGGTTCCAGATGACCCTAGACTAGGGATTTTTCAAGATGAAGTGGCCAATGGTGTGTTTTTATTTGAAGAACGTCCCGCTGGAAATAGAAAAGATATTGAGAGTTTCGGTCGCTCAAAAAAGATTGTAAATACAGCTGAAGTCATCAAGAAAACGCAAAAAGACCATCAGCACATTGTAGACCAAGAATCGGTAGTGAGGGCAAGAGTTTTCGATGTGTTAATCAACGATTGGGACCGTCACGATGACCAATGGCGTTGGGCTACTTTCAAGAAAAAGAAAAAAGTATACTATCGTCCTATTCCTCGTGATAGAGACCAAGTTTTCTTTGTGAATGAAGGATTTGTAATGAGGATGGCTGCTCTAGTATATCCAACTCGTAAATTCCAAGGCTTCGATTATGAAATTAAAGATATGAAAGGTCTTACCTTTAATGGTCGTTATTTTGACCGTGCTTTCATGACAGAACCAAGTCTGGAACAATGGATGGAAATCGCCTCTGATATTCAAGCAAATATCACCGATGAGATTATCCATCAAGCCGTTTCTGAATTACCAGAGAATATTTACGATTCAGTTGGTTTAGAAATCGAAGGCAAACTAAAATCACGTCGCAATTTACTCGACCAATATGCCAAGGAACACTATTTATTCCTAGCAAAAGCGGTGGATGTGGTAGGAACGAAAGATAGAGACTATTTTGAGGTAGAGCGCAAAGAAAATGGTGATACAAAGGTGAGCATGTTTGCCATGACCAAGAAAAAAGGAAAAATCCGAAAGGAATTATATTCCCGTGAATTTAAATACGATGAAACCAAAGAAGTTCGACTATATGGACTTAAAGGAGAGGATAAGTTTTTCGTATATGGCGAGGGTGATAAAGGGATAAAAGTTAGAATAATAGGAGGGAAGGACAAAGACAGAATTAAGGATGAATCGAAAGTTAAAGGATTAGGAAAAAAGACCATTGTTTACGACCGAAAAGACAAAAAGAATAAAATCACAAAAGGCAGTGAAACCAAACTCCAATTGTCTAAGAAAAAATCGGTGAACAAATATGATAGAAAACAATATAAACCCAATACCGCAATGCCCCAGTTGCATTTAGGTTATAATAATGATGATGGAATCATTTTGGGTCCAGGAGTAGACATCAATAGGTTTAATTTTAGAGATTCAACTGTACATAAGCTTAAGGCTACCATTGCATTAAGAACAGGCGCTTTTACTGTTGGATACGAAAGTGTATATACGACATTCTCTAAAAACTTCGATTTTAAGTTTGATTCAGAACTTAGTTTGCCACGAAATGTAGATAATTACTTTGGCCAAGGAAATGAAACCAAAAAAGTACATGATAAAAACTACTATAGAGTTCGATATGAATATGCATGGATAAACCCGGCATTAAGGCACCATGTGACTAAGCATTTCAATTATTCCATTGGCCTATTCTATCAATATTATAAAACCACAGATACAACGAATAGATATATTGCCGATTTATATCCTGAACAAGTAGATTCCTCGGCTTTTATTCCTCACAATTATATTGGAGTAAATGGAAACCTTATTATTGATACCCGTGATAAAGAATTATTACCCAACAGAGGAGTCTTTTGGAAAACAGATGTCAGAGCATTTTATAGTGTTTTAGATGAAGGTAAGAATTTCATTAAAGTAAGGTCAGACTTAAGGTTCTATTTGAGTTTTAAAACAGACCCTAGAGTCGTATTTGTATTGCGGTTTGGTGGTGCTGCAAATATTGGAGATTACGAATTCTTTCATGCTAATTTTTTAGGTTTTAAAACCAATTTGAGAGGATATAGAAGCAATAGATTTGCAGGTGATTATTCCTTTTATCAAAATACCGAAGCCCGTGTAAAGCTCTTCGATATCAATAGTTATATTTTAAACGGACAAACAGGATTTTATGTTTTTAATGACATAGGAAGAGTGTGGGTAAAAGAAGAGTCCTCAACAAAATGGCATAATGGATTGGGTATTGGATTATGGCTCGCACCATTCAATTCCCTTTCATTTAATATAGCATACAATCATTCAGTGGAAGAAGACATGTTTACTTTCGCTTTTAAGTTTTTATTTTAGAGAAGAAAAAAACAGATATATATGACAACAAATACTAAAAGTCAGCTACTTATTTCAACAGAAGAATATGTAAAAAAGCTTTTAACTGAAAAACTAGCAGACACGATTCTATTTCATAATCTAGCCCATACCGAATATGTGGTAAATAATGTTTCATATATTGGAAAAGGTGCTGGTTTAGCTGAAAGAGAGTTAGAACTCGCCTTAATATGTGCTTGGTTCCATGATGTTGGTTTCATTGTAAATCCAGAGAACCATGAGGAGGAGGGTGTGAAAATTGCACAATCTTTCTTAAGAGAGCATTCTGTTTCAGAAGAAGATATTAGCCAAGTTGAACGAGCAATTTTAGCTACTCGTCAACCTCAAAAACCCTTAGACAAAATCTCTGAAGTTGTTTGTGATGCCGATGTGCAACATCTGGCAGCTGAAGATTATTTTGAGCGAATAGTAAACTTAAGAAAGGAGTGGAATTTATTGTCGGGAGAATCAGTGAGTAAACGAAAGTTTTATAAATTGTCATTGGAGTTCTTTCAAAAACATAACTTTCATACCGAGTTTGCTAAAAAGGAGTATCACGAACAAAAATCTAAAAACCTTGAGGAGTTAAAAAAGCAAATTTACATTTTACAACAAAAGAAAGACAATAAGATGATACAACCTGAAGTAAAACCAGATGCTCAAAAGAAATTATCAAGAGGTGTAGAATCTATGTTCCGATTAACAGCTAATAACCAGATTAGCCTGAGCTCAATAGCCGATAATAAATCCAATATTTTGATTTCGGTAAATGCCATTATCATTTCTGTGACAATGACTGTATTGGTTACTCGTTTCGATGAGCTTCCAAACCTGATCATTCCCACATTAATATTCATATTGTTTAGTTTGGTCACCATTGTTTTCGCCATACTTTCAACTCGTCCCAATATATCTAGTGGTGTTTTTACCAAAGAGGACATTAAAGAAAACAAGGTGAACCTTTTGTTCTTTGGAAACTTCTATAATATGAAGCTAAACGAGTATGAATGGGCCATAGGAGAATTGATGAAAAATGACCAAAACCTATATGGTACCATGATTAAAGACCAATACTTCTTGGGAAAAGTACTGGCGAAAAAATACAAATTACTGCGTATTGCTTATAGTGTTTTTATGTTTGGCCTCATTATTTCAGTACTTGCCTTTATGGTGTCTTTTATGAATTTTTAAAACCAAAATTATGATAACCAGAACCGAAAGAATCAGAACTCTAAAACTGAAATTTGACGAAATCATAGCATTTGTAAAGCAAATTGAAGTACAATATCAAGACGAAATTGATAGTGTAAATCCTGTGTATCGCAAAAGCGCTTTGAACTTAGTGCATTATTTAGGTTTTAGAAATTTTGATATCGATGAAATTCAAGACCAATTGAGAGATTTGGACTTTCCAAGCCTTTCTAATATTGAAGCCCATGTGATGCGAAGTTTACTTTCCATCAGGTCGCTTCTTGACCATTTGCTTGGGAATACAAGTCCCGAGAAAAGAAAAGGCATTATTTCAGTTAAAAAGAGCAAGAAAATTCTAAATAGAAACACCAAGCTTTTATTTGGTTATAAATCGAGGAAACGTCGTACCAGAATCATGGTAACTCTTCCTGGTACCGCTGCCGATGATTATTCATTTGTTGGCCGATTGATGGATAGTGGAATGAACAGCGCCCGTATCAATTGCGCTCACGACGATGCTGAAGCATGGGGGAAAATGATTCAACATGTCCGAAACTCCAGTGAAAACAAGATAATAAACTGTAAGGTGATGATGGATTTAGGAGGTCCTAAATTGAGAACAGGTGCTATTGAACCTGGTCCAAAAATCATACGCCTAAAACCTGAGAAAGACGTTTCAGGTAAAGTGGCCAATCCTGCTAAAGTTTGGATTGCACCTGCTGAATTCACTCCTCCTAACGATTCTGTTGATGTTCATATTCCTGTAGGTGAAGATTGGTTTGCAAAAGTTAAAAGAGGCGATACCATTCGTTTGAGAGATACCAGAGATAAAGATGTAAAAATTGTGATTGATGGTAGAAAAGGAAACGGAAGATGGGGATATTGTTTCACTTCTGCCTATGTATCTACAGGAACTACTTTAAAGCTTTATAAGGCAGATGGTGAAGAGAAATTAAAAGAAAAAGTAGGAGAATTATTACCTATTGAGCAATACCTCAGTCTTAAAGTGGACGATATTCTCATATTACATAAAGACCCTAAGCAAGGAGAAAATGCCAAGTACGATGAGAGTGGGAAAGTAGTGCAACATGCCCACATTTCCTGTACTTTACCTCAGATATTTTTGGATGTGAAAGTTGGGGAACCAATATTTTTCGATGATGGAAAAATAGAAGGTATTATTGAGGAACAGTCGGAAGATGAATTGAGGATAAAAGTCACTTATGCTAAGGATTTAGGCAGCAAGCTCAAAGCAGACAAGGGTATCAACCTTCCTCAGAGTGATTTAAAAGTTAGTGGTCTAACTGAGAAAGATAAGGAAGACCTTAAGTTTGTTGTTCAACATGCCGATACTGTAAACTACTCTTTTGTTAACGATGAAAACGACGTAGAACAATTACTAACAGAATTGGCGAAGTATGAACGTCCCATTGGTGTGATTTTGAAAATAGAAACTCAAAAAGGCTTCCATAATTTACCACGTATTCTATTAAAAGCCATGCAAACCTATCCTATCGAAGTAATGATAGCAAGAGGAGATTTGGCCATAGAAACAGGTTGGAAGAATTTTGCCAGCATTCAGGAAGAAATATTGCGTATTTGTGAAGCCGCTCATATTCCTGATGTTTGGGCCACACAGGTTTTGGAGAGTTTAGCCAAAAAGGGAGTGCCTTCTCGCTCAGAAATTACCGATGCAGCATTGGCACAACGAGCCGAATGTGTGATGTTAAACAAAGGAGCATATATTGAAAAGGCGGTTAGAATGTTGGATAAAATTCTAAGGAGAATGCAAAAATTCCAGAAGAAAAAGCAAACCATGTTACCAAGGTTAGAGGAGGCCGATAAGCTATTTTTATCTCATGATAGATTTAATATCTAATCAATAAGGGAGTTGTTGAATCGGTATTTCAAGTAATTAACTAAGCAGAAAATATTGGTCATTGTATTGTCAAACCTACTATTCAATACCACTTTTGCACAAGAAGTACAAGTGAAAAATGCCAATGCATTACTTGGTAAGAATAGAAACGATTTATATCAATCAGTATGGATGGTATAATTTGATAAGCTCTAATTATTTATTAACATCGTTTTAGTTTTTGCATGGTTCACATAGGGTTTGTTCAATATCTTTCAGGAAATCCACTTAGGTCATTTTATTATAAATCTAATGTATACGACTAAATGAAAGAATTTGTTTTTGCAAGACTTTTGCATCATAACAAAACAAAGCCTTATGAAGTTTACAAAACATGATATATTAGAAAATGAAAATGCTCTATTTGTGGTTTATGGTCTATTTATTATTGGTGCAATTATAGCAATGAATTATTTTGAGATGATTTAAAAAGGTGCCTTAAAATGCTTCATTAACTCCAAAATAAATACCTGTTCCACCTTCATTGTTAATACCAATATCGAGGCGTAAACAGGTTCTTTTGTTTTTATAGATAAAATATCGTGGACCGAAACCAAAGCTCGATTTAAAACTGTCGAATAGTTTTTCGTTGGGCATATCATTTCCCACATTTCCTGTTAAGCCAAATACTGCCAATTCCCACCTTTTAAAAACTGGCATTCGGTATTCAAGTTGCACCACATACATGTGCTCATCCATATACCTACCCTTAAAAAAACCTCTCGCCACATCAGAGCCACCATAATAAGATAGGGCTTGAAAAGGAATATCTCCGAAAGTGAAACGAGAATAAACCTGAGCAGCTAGAATGTGTTTAGGGAACAATTTAAAATATCTCCTTAAATCTAAATGATATGTATTAAAACTATGGGTACTTCCTAAAACTCTACTAGTGAAATTAGTTTCAAACTGATAAAAACCTCCATCAAGAGGAGAAAATTTATTGTCCCTCAAATCAAAATTGAAAACAAAACCTAGACCTACAAGTCGTGCACCATCATAGCCTTTAACTGTTCCCGAAGCAAGAATCCCACTATCCTGAATATCAGTTACATTATAATCTGCAAAACTAAATACAAACCCAAAATTCACATTATTATCAAGGCTTTTCAAGAAAGAAGCAGAAACAGATATTTCGGTTTGATTATACTCCTCCATATTCGATTCTTTAGTATTGGGGCCTATCCCATAAAACAGATTCGGGAAAACTTTATACCTAAATTTAGAATCCAAAAAATAATTCTCATTATTAAAATAAATTTGGGGTTGAAACTCTAGTATGAGCTGCTTATTCAAGGTGTAAATAGCACTAGCCAATATTGAACTATTCAAGTATGTAGATGAGCTTTTCTTTGTCTTGAAAAACATCTGCCCTCCTCCTCCGAATGCAAAATTAGTTTCTGGGCTATAAAATACAATTGGAACCAATAGCGTATTTATATTTTGGGTTTTAATGGTGTCAGATGAAACGGCTTGATTTTGCACATCTTGATCTTGTCCAAATAATTGGACTCCTATGAGTAGCAGAAAACAAATGAGTACGTAATATCTATTCATTAGAAGAAAAATTGGTCGATATAAATCTGAAAGTTAAAACTAAATTGTAATTGAGTCACATCATAGGAATCAGGGGTGATTTCATTCATTATTTTATCTTCAATGTCAACTTGTAGATGGGCATAAGAATAAGATAGGGTCATACCAAAACCAACATTCCGATTTATATTATAGGAAAGTCCTAAGCCAGGCAAAATACCAAATCCTTTTCCTGTGGCTATTTCATTTGTTATTTCATTCCCATGGCTATCTACAAAAATATTTTTTCTAAAAACACCTACATAATAAGGTGTAAGTTCAAAATATAATGAAGTTGCTCCGTGTTCTGCAAAATAGAGTCTAGACCATACACCAATAATTAAATCTTCTGAAATCAAACTTTCAGAAGTATTGTCAAATGCAGATCTAGACAGATTAAAATTCACACCTAAAACCCACTTGTTCTGCAGAAAAATGCCGCTTTGTGTACCAATGGAATAGGCGGTTGTTTTAATCGTACTACCCGATTCTAATGCTGAACTTTGATTGGAAACAGAACCCACTAAACTCGTCAGGACTCTACCTTTTTCAAAAATAGTAGTATCCTGCTTTTGTGCACTTAAGCTAATATTCAAAAAGAATAAAAACCCTAATGCTAGCCATAAAGCCTTTGTTCCAGAATATTTATTTTTCAACTTTTTCAATGCTTTTCTGATTTATATATTTCCCCATTACAATACCTGTAATAATCACTAAATAAAACTGTCCCATCATCCCCAATAAAACGGTAGCTTTTTGAGCAAGGTGAGATATTGGAACTATCTCGCCATATCCTATGGTCATTAATGTAATATAGCTAAAATACATGGTTTGGTCTGTTAGAGTATTCATTGATGTATCAACAGCTACTAAACCCGTAAAGGAATCTGGATGTAGAAGTATAATCGTTGTGAAGATAAAATACCCTATAAAACCTAAGGATATATAGCCGCTCATCATCCCTAAAATTACTTTTCTGCCTATTATTTTAGCCTGCCATATTTTACTAATCAATCTAAATGTTACTATGATATGAAACAAGAATAGTATTCCCAGTTTCATATAAACAAAAACCATTAGGTTAGAATTTACATCGGCTAATATAAACACACTCGCAATGAGCACTAATAAGGCAATAGCTAATTTTTTCTGATGGCTTTGTTTGTCAAAAATAAAGAGACTTCCGGTTAAAATATTCACATAAAACAATATTAGAGAACTGATACCTACCATCTCATTAGGAATCAACAAAGAGCCAAATAAAATAGCAACTTGACTAATGAAAAACAGTTCAAACTTATATGAAAATAGTTTTTTAAACATCTTAATCTAATTTACTTTCATCAAATATATATCCTTTAAAATCAACTTTATAAAGAACACTATAAAAGGTTGGGATGAACAATAAAGTAACTACAGTACCGAATAATAAACCCACCATAATGGTTACAGCCATGGGTTCCCAAATAGCTCCTCCTCCTAGGTATAATGGAATTAAGCCAAAAACAGTGGTAAAGGTAGCTAAAACAATGGGTCTAAATCTTTGAAGTGCAGCCATGACAATCGAATCTTGAGGATTTCTTTTTAATTCGTTTTGCTCAATTTCAATTCTATCTACCAAAACAATAGCATTATTGATGACAATTCCTGCTAAGGAAATGACTCCAAGAAAAGCCATAAACCCGAAAGGAACATTAAAAACCAATAATCCTAAAACCATTCCTATAACTCCCAATGGTATGGTTAGTACTATCATGGTCATTTTTCGGAAGGAATTAAACTGAATTATCAGTAACATCACAATTAGAAATGCTGATAGAGGCAGATAATTTGCAACAGCGCCCATGTTTTCTGCACTACTCGCTGCATCTCCACCTAAATCGTAGCTATACCCTGCTTGCCATTCCTTTTTTTGTTCTTCGAGCCAAGGAATCAAAGCGTTAGTAATGTCATTTGCATTTCCTTCTTCTGTTAATTCACTTTGAACATTAATGGTTCTAGTTAGATTCAATCTTTTAATTTTAGCATATTGCCATTGGGGAATAACTTTTGCAATTTGTAATAATGGAACACTCTTTCCTGAGTTCTGTCCATAGATATTCATGGTTTCAATAGATGCCAAAGTTTGTTCTTTACTATTGGCTCCAAGCATAACGATTGGAATTGTTTTATCATCTTCTCTATATTCACCAGCCTTAAATCCATCCAAAACTGTTTGCAAAGATGCGGCAATATCTTTATTGGTGATTCCTGCAATGAGCGCTTTGTTTTGGTCTATTTCAATTAAAAACTTTTTCCCTTTTGGCCCCCAATCATCTTTTATATTTTTGGTTCCTTTTAAACTAAATAACTTGGCTTTTATTTCAGCGGATATTCTAGCCAACTCATCTGGGTCCTCTCCCGAAACCTTTACTTCTACTGGAGTTCCACCTCCACCAGAACCTAATAAACCTACTTTAATATCAGCATTCGGGAAGGTGTTGAAACAATAAGCATCAAGCTGACTAATCATTTCATTATTGATCAAGAAGTTTGAGGTATTTACCAAAATATGAGCATAATTAGAATTGGGTTCGTCAGCATTATAGCCCAAATCGTATGCAGAAGGACCTTCACCAATAAATGATGACCAATCAATGATTCCTTCGGTTCTTTCATTATTCACCTTGAGGTTTTTCTCCATGAAATCTTCAATGGCCAATACGGTTTTGGTCGTACTTTCAATTTTAATCCCTTGAGGCAAGTTAATATCAATGGTAATCATATTTCTATCACTATCAGGGAAAAACAAAACTGATAAAAACTTAAAACTATAAATTGAGATAAAGAACAAGGCAAGCACACCAAACAGAAAAGATTTCTTCCAATTTAAAGACCAAAGAATAAGGTTTTTATATTGGTTTTTCATTCCATTAATCATTCTATCAAGAAATCCAGACTTTTTGTTCTCTTTCTTCTCTACCTTAAGAAAATACACACAAAATAAGGTAATGACACTAAGTGAAATAATCCAAGAAGAAATAAGAGCAATAGTAATGACCACAAAAATAGGTCCCATGATATCGCCCATGACAGATTCCGCCATAAAGAAAGCTAGAAAAGCCGCCGAAGTAGTTAAGGTAGAAATAAGTAAGGGCTTGATCAATTCAGAAGCTGATTCAATAGCAGCTTGTTTTACAGGGGTACCCTCCTCCATTTTTACCATTATAGATTCGGCTACCACAATCGCATTATCAACCATCATACCTAAAGCCATTATTAAGGCCGCTAATGAAATCTGATTTAAACCCAAATCAATTAAACCCATTATCATTAATGTAGTAATGGTGACAATTGGAATCAAACTAGCGATAACTAAGCCTGTTCTAAATCCTAAGAAAATGAGCATCACCACCAAAACAATAACTATGGCTTGAAGTAAATTGGTCATAAAATCACTAATCTTGGCACTGATATAGGTATCAATGGATGCCAATCGTGACAATTCTAAACCAACTGGTAAAACCTCTTGATACTGTTCTAGAACAACATCAATTTCTTTTCCAAGTTGAATAATATTTCTTCCTTCTTTTAAGGATACATGGAGAGAAATCCCTTCTTTTCCATTAATTCTTACTATCTGATTTGGTGGATATATATAACCTCTCTCCACCATTGTAATATCCTTTAGGGCAACAATATCTCCTTCGTTTCCCACAGGGATTAATAGGTTTTCAATATCCTGCGTTGAATTGAAGTTCCCAGTTGGCTCTAAAATGATTCGCTCGTCTTCAATACTAATCTCACCGCCTGAGTTTAATATATTAGTGCTGGCAATAATGGATTGTAGACTAGAAGAAGTAAGACCATATTTTTTGAGCTTTGCATCGTCAAATTTTATAAATACCCTTTCTTCTTGAATCCCATTAATTTCAACTTTTGCAGCATCATCGAGTTTAATTAAATCGTCCCGTAATTTATCGGCATAATCTTTCACTTCATTATAAGGATAACCATCTATGCTAATACCAACGGCTATACCAAATACCTCACCAATACCATCGTCTTTTAGTTGAGGGTACACATTACTTGGCAAACCTTGAATGGCATCTAATTTGCGTCTCAATCTATCCCAGACAGCTTGTAGTTCTTCGGGTGCCACTTCCATTTTAAGCTCCACATTTACTACTGACAAACCATTTCTCGAAGTACTTGTTACCTCTTTCAATTCTGGAAGCTCCTGTGCAATTTTTTCTATTTTATCAGTCACCAATTCTTCTATTCTTTCTGGGCTGGCACCGGGAAAAGAAGTAACTACAGAAGCAACTCGTATGGTATAAGGTGGCATACTGTCTCTTGATAAAGAGCTATAAGCCATGATGCCCACCACCATAATTACTGCTAGAATACTTAAAACCACACGGTTTTTATCTATTGAGAATTTAGCAAAATTCATAAAATTCTTTTTATTGATGATTACTGTAATTTTACTTTTTGTCCATCTAGTAGGGTTTGTAGACCAGCAGTAGCTATCAATTGGCCCTCCTCAAGTCCTTCTTTAACTAAAAAACCATCATTAGTGAGTTCTCCTAGTGAAATATGTTGCTTTTTAGCTACACCTTTTTTTCCATCTTCTGAATTAACTAGAAATACAAAAGTACCATCACCATCTTCACCAACTGCCTTCACAGGTACAATTAACATATCCGTATTGCTTTGCTCTTTAGAACCAAAAGTGAATTTCACATTTGCTACCATCCCAGGTTTAATACTTGATATGGGTTTTACAATATCAATCTTTATGGGGAAAGTAGAAGATTGATTATCCACAATTGGTGAAATCTGAATAATCTGCCCGAGAAACTCTTGCCCTTCTAGTGATGAAAAGGTAACCTGAGTTGACATTCCCATACTTACCTTATTGATGACACTTTCGGGCAACCCAACTACAACATCAACATTCTCACCCGCATTTAAAATAGCAACCACTTGTCCAGAACTAACGACTTCATTTAATCGAATATTAACATCAGCAATAACTCCTGATTTAGGTGCATAAATATATCCGTAACTAATATTGGCTTCATCAATTTCCTTTTTCCTTTTTGAGGATTCAAATTTATCAAGTGCCGACTGAAACGAATTCTTTGCTGATTCATAATCACTAAGAGAATAACTCCCTTTTTCATAAAGAGCTTTACTTCTTTTAAGGCTTGATTTTGCGGTATTCATAGCAGATTTTGCACTATTGAGTGCGGACAGAGATTGTTGGTAGGTGAGTTGAGCCTGAACATTATCGAGTTTCATGAGTAGGTCTCCTTTTTTAACTTTCTTACCTGTTTTGGCATTTAGTTGAGTTACCACTCCACTACTTCTAAAACTCAATTCTACGGCTTCACTTGCGGAGGCTACTCCACTGAAATTTCGTATTTGTAAAGAATTTGTTTTCCTCACCAATTCGTATTTAGCAGGCCTTAATATTTCTTTCTTCTCTTCTTTTTTTTCTTGACAAGAGCTTAATGATACAATGATAATTAAGGAGAATATTAAATAATTTAAATATTTCATTATGATTAATTTTTAATTTCTGTTTAATATAAATTCTTCGGCTCTTTGAATAAATTCCTGATTTTCAGCATCCGTATTCAAAACAAAATAAAACCCTATTGAGCGTTGTAATTGCATGCTTACCAAGAGATAATTATACTTTGCAGTTGCATTAGCTAGAAAAGCTTGCACATAATTGTTTTGAGCATCGATTAATTGAATAACAGGTATTACACCATTTTTATACTCATTCTGTGATAATTCTAAGCTTTCTTTAGAAAACTTCAAGTTCACTTGCGATATCTCAATATTCGCAATTTGATTCACCAAATCTAAAGTGATATCATTGATTCCTTTTTCGATATTAAGCTCTATGTTTTCTGTTTGCAGATTTAATTGCTCCTCTTGTATTCTCGCTGATTGACGGTCGATATTTCTGGTATTCTGATAAAAAATGGGCAATGAAACATTAAGACCCACATTATAAGACCCATCAGGTGCTTGAGGATAACCTTGAGGTAGGCTTGAACCTGCTCCTGATTTTGAAAACAGATAATTATATTGCCCTTGTAAAGCGACTGTTGGAATATACCTCCCATTATTATTCAATCGATAAGTTCTCTGAACAACATCTGTATTATAATTGATACTCTTTAGTTCAGGGGCATTTTTTTTGGCCTCATGGATAAAGAAATCTATCAATTTTGTTCTTCGAGCAGGGTCGTCAAGAGAATTCATTAAATAATTATAACGCTCTGACTTATTGGTCCAGCCATCTATTGCCGTATCTTGTATTTCTATCTTTTTTGCAATAGGATTATTCAGTAATTGATTGATATCATAATAAGCCTGATGAAGATGGTTTCTGGCTTCAATAAGACTTTGAGTATTTTGTGCCAATTGACTACGAAATCGCAATACATCTGATTTTCCTGAAGCTCCCAATTGGAAATTTTCATTCGCAATATCTAAATTTTGTCTGGTTAGCTGTAAGTTCTTATTCTGAATACTCACATTAGTCTTCAATATCAACGCATTGAAATAAGCTGATGCTGAGTTGAGTAAAATATCAAGCTGAGAGGCATTGAAATCTTCTTTTTGAGCCAATAGCAAACTCTTCTGAATGGATATATTTGCACTGGCTTGTTCTGAATAAACCACTTGATTCAAACTGAGATTTCCGGCAGTTGAGATTTCTGGATTTTGTCCATTTGATATCTCAGCCACCTTGGGATCCACATAAGCTCCATTTACATTAGCTGTTAAATCGGGCAAGTAAAGACTTTTTGATGTTTTAAGATCTTGTTCACTTAGGTTTACATTCTTTCTATCAGCCTCTAAACCCAAGTTTTGGTTTAAAACTCCATTCATAATTTCGTATAAAGAATACTGAACCTCAGCATTGTGTATAGTGGTTCCTTCCAGTAGGTTAGTAGTAGCTAACAAACTATTTTTTACATGAAAATCAATGAGCTCAGCTGTAGCTAAGTTTATCGTTAGGGCTCTTTTGTAGTTTATATACAAAGGCAATTCAGCTGCATTTACATCCTCGTTAATGGATTCAATATTTAAGGCAATGCGTCGAAATATTTGGTTAAAGTTTATTTTAGGTTGCAGTGTCGCTAAAATTCCATTTTCAACATCATTATATCCAAGCGCTGAAAAAGAGGCTATTTTCTTTTGATTAATATCTTGAATCAAATTGATATACTTTTTCTGACTCAGGTTCTCGTAACTGACTAAATAAACAGCATCAACATTATCAAGTTCTGAGCTGACTTCGGTATCTTCAGCAATAGGAATAAATTGATATTTAACATCCTCATTATTAAAATAGCTATCAAACAAACTATCAAGTGGTAATAATTGCAATAAATAATCATCCACAATGACTCCAATATTCTTTGAAGGATAAATCTTAGAAAAAGATTCTAAATCTTCACGGTAAGAAAATGGTGTAATTATATAGGTGAGGTTATCAATATTAGAACTGATTTGATCCTTTGGAATATCAACCAAATCATTATTGATGGCACCAACCATAATAACTGGCTTTTGATATTGCTTTTCTCGATAGAGCATGATGGTGTTTATCACACCAAATGATACGATGACATCAACTTGCTGTTGTAGTAAAATATTATAATTTTCTTTTGCTTTATTTAAGTTCAAATCATTATAAAGCGTTTCATGAAATTCAACAGTGGAGTTCTGACCCATCACAGAAGTAATTTCGCTTTTCAAATCGCTCAATAATAATTCTGAGTTTGTTGATTTCTTGTCGTTTAGAATTCCAACTTTCAGTATCTCTTGAGCATTAATCACAAAACTTCCTAATAGTAGAAAAATGACTAGTATTTTATTCATCTGATTTTAATTAAAGTATTGTTCGGTTTTTTTGGCAACAAATGAGAGTACAGATTTATTAAACTCTAAGGAATCGTCTATGAAATTATTCATTTCATCATTCTCATCATTCCTTAAACCTTTGCATTCAATGAGTAATTGATCTTGTTTTCTGTAATTCTCAACAACAGATCTAAGAAAAATCTTTATTCCTTGTATGTCTAAGTAAAAAAGCCTTTTTCGACCTTTTTCCTTAGATGGGATAAAGTTGATTCGTCTCATATCTATAAGAAGCTTGATTGTCTTGCTTACAGCACCTTTACTGGCTCCTGTTTCTTCAATAATATCATTGAAGCTAAGATATTTTTGATTTGAGATGTAGAATAAACCCATGATTTTTCCTGCCATTGGCGGGAATCCATCATTCTGATAAGCATCAGCAAATCTCTTCAATAAGTTCTCTTTAACCATTTTATCAATCATATCTTGTTTTATAGTTTCCATTATCAGAAACCAAAAATATAGCTTTTTCGTATTATTATAATGAATTAACGGAAAATTAGAATAATTCTATTAATAGGTGAGCTGCCATACGGCACTTCTTCTTTGTTAAAAACATCGGTTAATAATTAATGCCTATTATTTCTTAGGTTCAAAAGAAAAAATGTTTTTGCAAATTGCAAAAACATTTTTAGCACTCTTTTTAACATTATCAGAACATTTGGGAATATGCTTATGCTCCTGATCCAAAATCATGACCGCTTACAGAATATTTTTTTACTTGATAGTTTTTTGTTCGTGCATTAAAAATAATATCTGCCGTACCTGTTTCTTTCACAAACTCAAGGGTCTTTTTATATTGTTGGGATCCAGATCTTAACCAGGCAGGAAGCTCCTCGTTTGATTTAATTTTAAATTTAGCTTTAAGCTCATCAACCAAATCTTCTAATTTTTCTTCTGGGCTTTTTGTTTTTAACCCTAGAAATTCTTTTGCTTTAAGTTCAATATTGTTTAAGATTGTATTTTTCAAAGACGTAGCAATCGCCTGACCAATAAGGTCCATTCTTGCAATCTGAATTATACGTTCTTTTTTATCTTTTATTTCGGCATCAGTGAGAATTAGTTTCAATAAACCACCATTTTTTATGAGGCTAATAATTACAATATCTCTAAAATCAGGGATTTCTTCACTAAAAATAATATTTAACACCCTTGTTTTCACTTCTACAACTTCTTTATTATCTAGGATAGGATACTTAGGTGTTGCATGAAACCACATCATTTTCTTATTTTCTACTTTTATCACTCCCTTTTTTAAAAGACTAGTTATAATAAGATCTCTAAATTTCCCTGCCTTTAAAGCAATTTTAGAAAGCCAGAAATTAATTGGTTTATTTTCTGTTTCAGAGCTAATGTCAGACATAACTTCATCTAAAACATAATCATTTGTAAGCTCAATTTTATCAGGGATAATTGAATTTAGGTCAGTATCAATACAATTTCGAAGAGCTAAATCCATAAGAATTGCTCCAGAAAGTATTACATCAAATGTTTTCTTTTGCAGAATAGCAGTATCGCCTTCTTTATCATATAAAGTTAGGAGAAAGATTTCCTCCGGAATTGTCAAAAACGAATGTGATTGGTTCATTATATTTTATTTTTATTAATATGTAGAGGTTAAGTAACTTGATTATTTAAAGCTTTTTAAAGCATCTGATTTTACAGAAAATATATTAAATAAATCTATAAAACTTGTAACTT
>JADGDY010000093.1 GCA_016744655.1 Bacteroidales bacterium
GGCTATCATCATAGTTAGGAGGGCATAGCTGGCAATATTAAATGGAACTCCTAAAAAGATATCGGCGCTTCTTTGATAGAGTTGACAGCTTAGCTTACCATTGGCCACATAAAACTGAAACAAAATGTGACAAGGAGGAAGAGCCATCTTCGAAATCTCACTCACATTCCATGCATTTACAATATGTCGTCTTGAATCTGGATTGTTTTGAATGGAATCTATAATCTGACTAATTTGATCAATATGTTGTCCATCGGCACTGGGCCATGACCGCCACTGATACCCATAAATTGGCCCTAAATCACCATTCTCGTCGGCCCATTCATTCCAAATCCTCACTTTATTGTCTTGGAGGTACTTCACATTGGTATCACCATTTAAAAACCACAAAAGCTCGTGGATGATGGAGCGTAAATGGAGTTTTTTAGTTGTAGTTACCGGAAAGCCTTTGGAGAGATCAAAACGCATCTGATGTCCAAAAACACTCTTGGTTCCAGTTCCAGTACGGTCTGATTTATTATTACCCTCCTCTAAAACTCTTTCTAGTAGATCTAAATATTGTTTCATTATGATAATCCTGTATTGATTCTAAAATTTAATGAGAGATTTCCTTCATCTTTTCAGGTTCATGTTTGTGTTTAAACATAAAGGCAAATAAGATAGCAATCACTAAAGCATATAATGCAAAAGTATTCCAAATGTCTTTCCACATAAATTCACCATTGGCTTCAGTAAAGTATTTAGCAATAATAATTCCACTCGCCCAAGAACCTAAGATGGCTCCAAAACCATTGGTCATCATCATAAATAAACCTTGTGCACTGGCTCGAATACTTGGGTCTGTTTCTGTTTCTACAAATAATGAACCTGAGATATTGAAAAAGTCAAAAGCCATTCCATAAACAATCATGGATAGAATAATCATCCAAAGTCCGCCAGCAGGGTCACCATATGCAAATAATCCAAACCTTAACACCCACGCAAACATACTAATCAGCATCACATTTTTAATACCAAATCTCTTCAAGAAAAATGGAATAGCAAGAATGAATAAGGTTTCGCTAATTTGTGATATGGACATAATAATTGTAGAATAAGTAATTACAAAAGAATCTGCATACTCAGGGATTCTTTTAAAATCATCTAGGAATCTATCCCCATACATATTTGTTAATTGCAAAGCAGCCCCTAAAAACATTGAGAAGATAAAGAAAAGGGCCATCTTGTAACTCTTGAAAAGTTTAAAGGCATTTAAACCTAAGGTTTCAAATAAAGGAGCTCCTTTTTTGCCTTTGTTAAGTGGCTTGCATTGAGGTAAAGTAAAAGAATAGAGAGCTAGCATCATGGCAGCAGTTCCTGCAATATAAAATTGATTTGCAGAAGCTTTTGAGCCCGTAAGATTAGTCACCCACATGGCAATAATGAAACCTATGGTTCCCCATACTCTTATGGGTGGGAAATCTTTTACCACATCGAAGTTATTATTATTTAGAATGCTATAGGACACAGTGTTTGTCAAAGCAATGGTTGGCATATAAAAAATCATCGCTATTAAAATCACGGTGATGAATGTGGAGGGATCTTCTATTTGTGGAAGATAAAATAATGCTAAACCTCCTAAAAGATGAAGTAGACCAAAAAGTTTTTCAGCATTCATCCATCTATCCGCAATAATTCCAGTTAAAGCAGGCATGAAAAGTGAAGAAATTCCTAGTGTAGAAAATACAGCACCAAATTCTGTAGGTGACCACCCTTTTGTTCCAAACCAATAGTTAGCGATAGTTATTAACCAAGCTCCCCAGATAAAAAACTGGAGAAAGTTCATAATAATTAAACGATTCTTTATACTCATATGATCATCTATTTATGGTAAAATATGTTTACTGATTTTTTCTGCTATCTATTTCATCTCTGATTAGAGAAGCTTTTTCGTATTCTTCATTATCGATGGCATTTTGAAGAGCCTCCTCTAATTCCTTTAAATTGAGAATTTCTAATTCATTTTCATCCTCTTCTTTAAAAGCTTCTGTCTCTATGTCCATTTCATCTTCTATCTCCATCACCACACCTGCACTGGCCATTACGCTCTCATAGGTATATATTGGACAATCGAAGCGTAGTGCTATAGCCACAGCGTCGGAAGTTCTACTGTCTAGTTCAATTTCATTAGTTCCATCGGAACAAACCAAAGCACTATAAAAGATGCCTTCATGAAATTTATTAATGACAATTTCTTTAATGCGAATGCCATAGGTGTCAGCAAAAGTTTTAAATAAATCGTGGGTAAGCGGACGAGCTGGCTTCATCTTTTCTACCTCAATAGCAATGGATTGGGCTTCTAGACCACCAACTATAATTGGTAACCTTCTGCTTCCTTTTTTTTCGTCTAAAATGAGCGCATAAGCTGAGCTCTGAGAGTGGCTATAGGATAAGCCGAATATTTTTAATTCTATCTTTTGCATAATCTTAAAAAAGTGTAACAAATGTACATTATTTTTTGAGTTGAAGCTCAGGATTCATCAATAAATAGGCATGAAAAAAGCCGAAGTTCTCACTTCAGCTTTCTATATATTTATAAGGCAAGCTTTATTGATTTAAAGCAGCTTTACCTTCATCGGTTATCATAGCAGGAGTCCATTGTGGCTCCCATACTAAATCTACTTGTACTTCATATTCTGCATATTCATTTTCAACCACCGTTTTTACATGGTTAATAATGGTGTCTCCAACTGGACATCCTCTAGCCGATAAAGTCATGATAACTTGAATTTTCTTTTCTTCTTCTTGATGATGTACTTCATAGATTAAACCTAAATCCACAATATTTATGGCTACTTCAGGATCAATTACAGTTTTGATTTGGTCAAGAGTGTTTTGTTCTGTTTTTGTAAGATTCTCTAACATGGGGATTTATTTTAATGGTTTTAAATTCTCTTTATGTAATACGATTTTCATAGTGTTTAAAGTATAGAGGCAGCCAGTTACAATCAAAGCTGCAACACCACCATAGAATGCTAATTTGCAATCGATAAATAAGGTAATATTTAATAAGATGATTGCGACTAGGAAACTATAATAATGACCATTGGCTACTTTTTCTGAATACAAATCAGCCGGAAGTGGTGTTTTAAATTTTCCAACCTTATCCTGGTATTTGGCTAACCACACGATAAAAGGAAGAGTT
The DNA here is from genome assembly GCA_016744655.1 of Bacteroidales bacterium. Classification (GTDB taxonomy): domain Bacteria; phylum Bacteroidota; class Bacteroidia; order Bacteroidales; family UBA12170; genus UBA12170. The sequence goes on from JADGDY010000093.1 coordinate 3,185, forward strand.
TTATACATCTGGCCTAAAATTAGAGAGGTGAAAAAACCTATGATTAAATTGATTCCGAAGGCTAAACTTAAAGGAATCACTTGTTCAGATAAAAAATCGGGAGCAATAAATGCTAACAATCCACTAATAAAACTTGCTGCCAATAGAAGGAAAGAAAGCACAGTTAACTTCATCCCAATATCAAGTTTCTTTCTGAGTCTGTTTTTATAGGCATCGTAATTATATCTTACAAAAGAAGCTACACCAAGTAATATCAAAATTCCTGATAAATCTATAGTCCAGGATGGAAGTTGTATCAATAATGAAATAACTAAAGCTGCTAAACCTAAATTAGTAAGAGCATAGCTTATTTTGATATAAATAGTTTTTAAATTATGAACGATAAAAAACATTGGTAATAATATACTGGCTACTCCCATTACTAACATTAAAAACCAACCAATTAAACCAAGCGCAGCATGAGTCTTTAAGAGTTCAACGGGTGAAATAGGAAAGAAAAAATATTTATTATTCAATAACATGAAAAGGCCTAATATCACAGTAAGTGATAACCAAAAAACAGAAGTAATAATAAAATTGTTTTGAGTAGATTTAACTTCTGTAGTTCTTGCAGTGGCTATGAAATTAATAACAAAAGCAATAATTGAAAGTAATATTAGGATTCCACCAATGATGGTCATCCATTTAGGTGCAGTATAAGTTTGCCAAAAGCTAAAACTTAGGAGGATGTTTCCGATTCCAAGTGTCCAGAAGCTAAAATGAGCTAGTTTTTCACTATTGATTTTAACCTCCATAACTACTGGGATTAGTTGGTATAATGCTCCGAAAATTACCATGCTTACCCAGCCCAAAACTAACATGTGAGTAGTGCTTAATAAATTAGGCCCAATAAAAGACGCTAAAATTCCTTCTCCGGAAACTAGCATCATAATTGCTGCTAAAACCAAACTAAATGCACTATAGATATAGTAAGGTAAAACTACTCCGGGTGAGGGAGCATTCTTTGTACTTAGTCCTGAATTCATGATTTAAATATGATTAGTTTAATGTTTGACTCGTCTATTTCTTTAGAAACAAATGAAAAATCTCTATTCTCTAACTCTGGAATGAGGTATTGAGGTAATTTTTTGTGATGAACAAATAAAGCATGTTCTGAATCAATATTCTCCACAGCCTCGAGGATGCTAACCATGGGCATTGGCATCTCTAATTCTCGTACATCTAGTTCAGCCATTTTACCTTTGTATGCTTCTTCAACTTGATCGAAACTCCAATCTTTAGTTGGCTTTTCTTTTTTAGCCTCCTCTGGTTTTCCTTCAGAAGTTTTATATAACAAAGTATGTACTTCTTGATCGGTTGGACGAGTGGTTTGGTAGGAATATCCTTTATCTTTTAAAATATTCAATAATGGAATAGGTTCAAATGTATTAATGATGATTAAGGCTTGCTTGTCATTCATCTCTTTTAGCTGTTCCATTATTTTTTTAAATGGGTCTACACCGGAATTTAAGATTGGGCGTACATCAAGAGTAATTTTCTCTAAGTGATTCATATCTATTTCTAATTTATTTTCGAGAGTGTTTATATTTTCTTCTGAAGTGTAATTCTCAATTTGAAATCCAATTTGAGTAAGAGATTCTAGCATTTCACTACTTGTGACTCCTCCAATTTTTGCTGCTTGTTTTACATTTACTCTAGGAGCCAATAATTTCCGTAAAACTGGATTTTTCAGTTTCTTGAAATTCGAATTGATTCGAGCAATGATTTCTATAGCTTGCTCATTCGATTTTATAATCTCAGATATTTTAGTTTGTTCATTGATAATCATGGTGCAAAAGTAGTAAAAGCAAATAGGTACGACAATACCTAAATATGGGTATTTTGATATTTTTTTGCTAAAAACAATGTGATGGACTAAAAGTTTAGGAGTTTATAGGAGATTTTGATTTATTAAGTTAACATAATATTAACAAAAAATTTACAAATATTTTTCTTTTTGAACTTCGAATCTTGTGATTATGATTTTAATAACCTTCTTGATTTTCATTTTATAAAACATAGAATAATCGACTAAATAGAATAAATAGTCAGAAATATTTCAATCGTTTGCGGTTGGAAATTAAGTAACTATGTTGAATGTGTAGATGATTGTCTAAGTTGTTGTGAACAAATAAATTGTCTTGAAATTGATGAAAATAGGAGGGAGATAAAAATTCTGCGGTAATATCTTTCAAATATAGGAATAAATCTTTTATGCATGCATATAGATAGCATATTTATTTTTATATTTTTGTTGCAAACCAGACCATTAACCAATAGGTATATTCAATATTTGAAACATTAATCATTTAGAATATTATGAAAAGATTATCGACACTACTTACTTTGATTGCTGCTCCTTTTTTGGCATCAGCAAGTGAAGCGGATCTGATTATTCCTGATGGCGTAAAAGATCAATCTATATTGTATTGGGGATTTTTAATTACCATAGCTGGGTTTTTATTTGGTTTGGTTCAATTTCTGAAAGTTAAAAAGATTAGAGCGCATAATTCTATGCTCGAAGTGGCTGATGTTATATATGAGACAGGAAAAACCTACTTAATACAACAAGGTAAATTCTTAGCCATTCTTTTCGTATTTATTGGTGCAGCTGTTGCCTTTTATTTTGGTTGGTTAAGTGATGCTAATTTTGGGTTTGGCGGAGTTGCAATGATTTTAGGTTGGACTGTATTAGGCATCTTAGGCTCCTACAGTGTCGCATGGTTTGGAATTAGAATGAATACACTAGCTAATTCACGAATGGCATTTGCATCTTTGGAAAGAAAACCAATTAAGCTTTTAAATATTCCGTTAAATGCAGGAATGAGTATTGGTGTCGTATTAATCTCATTAGAGCTTATCATGATGCTTGTTATCTTATTATTTGTTCCTGGAGAATATGCTGGTGCTAGTTTTATTGGATTTGCTATTGGTGAATCTCTTGGGGCATCTGTACTTCGTATTGCAGGTGGTATCTTTACTAAGATTGCCGATATTGGGTCAGACTTAATGAAGGTAATTTTTAAAATTGGTGAAGATGATCCTCGTAACCCTGGTACTATTGCCGATTGTGTTGGTGATAATGCTGGTGATAGTGTAGGACCAACCGCTGATGGTTTCGAAACTTATGGTGTAACAGGAGTTGCATTAATATCATTTATTCTTCTCGCTCTTCCTAGTGATGTAGTTGGGGAAGCCAATAAAATTGAATTATTGACTTGGATATTCTTGATGAGGATTCTAATGGTTGTTACTTCTGTAGTATCCTTTTGGATCAATGGATTTATCACTAAAGCTAAATATGAAAATGTAGATGAGCTTGACTTTGAAAAGCCTCTGTCTTCTTTAGTATGGATTACTTCTCTATTATCTATTGCAGTAACATTTGCAGTAAGTTATTTAACTATATCTGAACTACCAAACGACCTTTGGATTTCTTTATCTGTTATTATTAGTGCAGGAACTTTAGGTGCTGCTGTAATTCCAGAATTCACAAAACTTTTTACAAGTCCTAAATCTATTCATGTTGAAGAGGTTGTTGAAGCTTCAAAACAAGGAGGGGCTTCTTTAAATATTCTATCTGGATTAGTTGCTGGTAATTTTAGTGCTTTCTGGAAAGGAATTGTATTTTTCGGCCTTATGTTTATTGCCTATTATGCTAGTACTTTTGGTCTAGATACCATTATGATTTATCCTTCGATATTTGCTTTTGGTCTAGTGGCATTTGGTATGCTTGGAATGGGTCCAGTTACTATCGCTGTTGACAGTTATGGACCTGTAACAGATAATGCTCAATCTATTTATGAATTATCATTAATAGAAGAAGATAGAGAAGAAACTATAGCAGAAATAGAAAAAGACTTTGGTTTTACTCCTGATTTTGAAAAATCGAAATATTACCTTGAGGCTAATGATGGCGCGGGTAATACTTTTAAAGCAACTGCAAAACCTGTTCTTATTGGTACAGCTGTAGTGGGTGCTACTACCATGATATTTTCTATAATCTTGGTGATAGAGCATACTTTACATGTGAATCCTTCAGACGTTCTAAACCTATTGAATCCATTTACTATTATGGGATTCTTATTGGGTGGTGCAGTGATTTATTGGTTTACTGGTGCTTCTATACAAGCTGTTACTACTGGCGCTGCACGTGCAGTTGAATATATTAAACATAATATAAATCTTGATCCAAATGCTCCTAAGAAGGCGGATGTTGAAAAATCAAGAGAAGTAGTGAAGATTTGTACAGTGTATGCTCAAAAAGGAATGTGGAATATTTTTATTGCCATATTCTCATTTGCTTTAGCCTTTGCTTTTATTTCTGCTCCTACTGAAACTTCGAATGCTCCAGTTTCTCTATTTATCAGTTACTTGCTTTCTATTGCTTTCTTTGGCCTCTATCAAGCTATCTTTATGGCAAATGCAGGTGGTTCTTGGGATAATGCCAAAAAAGTGATAGAAGTAGATATGGGTGAAAAAGGAACTCCTTTACATGATGCTTCAGTAGTAGGAGATACTGTTGGTGACCCATATAAAGATACATCTTCTGTAGCACTAAATCCGGTTATTAAGTTTACAACTTTGTTTGGATTGTTAGCCATGGAAATAGCCATCTCAGCACAGTTTAGAGATATTGCTCCTTATGTAGGAGTTGTATTCCTTATTATCGCATTATATTTCGTTTATAGATCGTTCTATAAAATGAGAATTAAAGGATAGATATTTACAACAAATCAATTATATGACTTCTGGCCCTGAGCATTTGCTTAGGGCTTTTTATTTATAGAAAATTAATGCAACGCATGCCTATTCGTGTGAAAATCATATCTTTATAATGTATTAAACTAAATGATATGAAAACGGATGATAATAAACTTAATTTAAAATCTCTAATTGCTGGATTCTCTGGAAATATATTGGAGTGGTATGATTTTACGGTCTATGGCTTCTTTGCTACTATTATTGGCTCTCAATTTTTTCCGGATGAAGATAAAGTGGTGCAGCTCATTTCTGCTTTTGGAATTTTTGCGGCAGGTTATTTAATGCGCCCAATTGGAGGCGTAATCTTTGGTCATATTGGTGATAAGCAAGGTAGAAAGAAAGCCTTGTTATACTCTATCTTACTCATGGCCATCCCAACAACTCTTATTGGATTTTTACCAACTTACGAAGACATTGGATGGTATTCTGCGCTCTTGTTAGTGATATTAAGACTCCTCCAGGGTTTATCAGTAGGAGGTGAATTCACAGGTTCTATTTCATTTCTAGTTGAAAAAGCTCCAAAAGGGAAGCGAGGATTCTTTGGTTCGTGGTCAACTTTTGGTGTATTCGGAGGAATGTTATTGGGCTCAGGTTTAGGATCTATTATTACTTCTTTATTAAGTGCAGAACAGCTCCATGATTATGGATGGAGGATTCCATTTTTATTTGGAGCTGTGATTGGTATAGTTGGATTATACTTAAGGAAAGGAATGGGAGGAGAGGAGCATTTTGAGGAGGCTGCTCAGCAGAATAATTCTAAGAAAACGCCTTTGGCTGAGTTCTGGGCTTCCTATAAACTTCAGGCATTAAAAATTATGTTGTTGAGTTGGGCCTTTGGTGTTTCTGTTTATCTCATCTTTATATTTTTACCCTCTTACCTGCATACTTTTCATCAAGTAAAACTCGATGATGCTTTATCGGCTCACACCATTACTTTGATAGTTCTCATGTTGATGATTCCTCTCTTTGGTCACTTAACCGACAGGATTGGTAGAAAAACGATATTGTTTATTTCTCTAATCGGATTTATCATATTCAGTTATCCTTTATTTGCCTTGATGTTTGAAAATACATTTGAAGCAATTTTAATAGCTATGTTGGTTTTTGCAGTTTTCGAAGCTATGTTCCAAGCGATAATGCCAGCTTTAATGACCGAATCATTCCCCGCAAAAGTGAGGTATACCGGATTATCCATTAGCTATAATTTTTCATTGGCTATATTTGGAGGAACCACACCATTGGTTTGTACTTGGTTGGTAAAACAAAGTGGAGGAGATGTTTGGATGCCCGTTTATTATTTAATCGCTACTTGTGTAATTGGTGTAATTGTGGCATTTTTTATTCCTGAGACATTTAAAAAAGAATTGGACTAAAGAATACAATCTGCCAGATTGCAAATCCGACAGAGCTTAAGATAATAGAAGCGGTATTATTTTTTAATCCTAATATCGTAGGCAAGTAATGCATTTCCATGTCTAATATAAAGGACTCCATTTTTTATCACAGGATGCGAAAAATGTTCTTTAGTCCCTTTTTTAACCTTAAAACTTCCTTTAATTTCAAAGGATTCAGAATCGATCAAACAAACATTTCCTCTTTTATGTGCATAGGTAAATAGCATTCCATCTGCATAAATGACCGAACCATTCCCTGTTTCAAGAGAATCTAAAACGGCTCCTGTATTTGCATTTAACATGAGTAGGTCTTTACTTTTACTCCCTGCACCAGTGTATATTTTGTCTTCTAATTTAATTATTCCTCCAAAGTAATTACCAATAATGGTATCATGCCAAATTTTTGTTATGGATGAACCATCAGTAGATAAATCATATTTTAATACACCATGCCCAATAGGAGCTGCGGTATAAATAGCACTATCTTCATATAAAATGGTATTGGCGTGATTTGGATATTTGGCGGTAAATGACTCGCTCCATAGTAGATTCCCCGTTTTTGCATCAATTCCCAAAAAGTTTTCTTTAGAGTAGGTAACAAGAACTTGATTCCCATTAATATCAATTATTCTTGGAGAATTATAGGCAGGTATTTCACCTTTAGCTTTCGATATCCAAATAATATCTCCATTATATCTATTTAGAGCAACAATATTTGTATCAGCGCCTCCTGGCATTGCATACACAATGTCATTATTAATGAGTAATGATTGTGCATAACCAAAGAAAGGTGTTTTTCCATGAAAGTCCTCCAACATGTTTTTGGCCCATACAACTTCACCATTTATACTTTTCATACAAGTAATGTCGCCTCTTCCAGATGTGATATAAAGGAGATCATCTATTAAGGTAGGGGTCGACCTTGTTCCAGGAAAACTAGTATTCCATTCAAAGCCAAAATCTTTTTGCCATTTCTCATTGCCATTTAAATCGAAAGCCACAACAGAGGCAATGCTATCTCTAGATGCTAATATATATAATGTACTATCGGTAATGATTGGAGAACCGTAACCTTCTCCCAAGTTTTCATTAAACCATAATAATTCTGGACCTTCTTCTGGCCATGTTTTTAAAAGATCTTTTTCTTGATATTTACCATCTCTATTTTCTCCTCTCCATTGTTCAAATGTTGTTTGTTTTTCTTCATTTGTAGAACAGCTATATAGTATTGTTGTAATAAATACAAATAATATGGTCTTTTTCATAATTGATGGAGGTTGTATATGTTTTTGTAAAAATAGAAAAATTACTCTGATTTAATCTTAGAAATTTGTAAGGGTAAGAAATTTCAGCCATTCTAATGGCTAGGTATGTTCATTATACACAATTGTTTTAGTAAGATATACTGTATTGAATGGAAGTCATAGCCTTTGAGAAACAACTTAGATATTTAAAATAACGCTTCATTGGAAATATTTTTAAAGCGTATTGTATATATCAGTAATTAAGGTTGTTATGTTTCGTTGGTTTGCGGGCCTGTCTTGCATGAATATTGAGTTGAGTCTTTTATAATACTATTGTTTAAGCCTTATTATGTTTTTCTTTACACCAATGCTGAGCCAAATGTTAGATTCTTTGTCTGTGACAGTGTCTTTCCAACCAAATTTATTTGGATATTCATTCTTATAATAATCTTTCATAATGTCACCTTTTGCTATTATAAAGAAATCATCTTTAATCTGATACTCAATGGATAATCCAGTTGTCCAACCATAATTAGAATTGGTGCGAATAAAAGCTCCAAAATTGGGGCATACTCTAAACTTATCACCTAATATTAATTTCAGGTATAAAGGAAAGTTTCCTATGGCTTTTTGTTCGGTAAAAACAACTGAGGGGTCCAAATTAAGAGAAATATATGATTTCACAGGTCTGTATTCCACAGAGCTAGCAATTGTCATATTTAGTTAACAATCCAATATTTGCTCCAATATTTAACTCTTGTGAAAACCCTGATATTGAGAGCAGAAAAAGGAGAGAGGCTAATGTTTTTTTCATGGTTTATTATGTATTCTTCACGATCGAATTAAAAACACGATCAATAGTTGTTTTTTTTAACTAATAGCTTACCATACACAAAATAAGTTCACAATCATGGGTGGTTTGTAAGTTTACCTTCCTCATTTCATTTTCTGTATAAAGGTTAATGAAATCACCTTTATTCACCTTGAATATTTTATCCTGAATAGATAATGTTGTTTCTCCTATGTAGATATAAAATCCATAATAATTGAATTCAGATTCTAATAAAATGGCATTAGTATGTTCAATTGTAATCGCTTCAATTTCTCCTGAAGCCTTGCCATTCATCATTAGGTTAAAATCGATTGCTTTTCCAAAACTTTTTGTGTCCCAATCGCCAGAGAATTCATCTTGTTCAAACTTCTTTATGATTTTTGAGTGATGATGTTTATGGTCAATTTTAATTTCGCCATCTAAAATCATGAGTTTTCGAGAAATATTAGGCAAGCTTGTAAATATGGACTCCTCAGCTTCAACAGTGGCGGTACTTATTCTAAATTGGAAGTTAAGTTTTTTATAGTCTGCATCTTTAGGATAAATGGCTAGCTGTGTTGTTGTTCCACCCGACCAATTGATTGTACTCAATTCCGAAGATTTTATGTGTTTAATGTGCATCGTTTATAAAATATAGTTCGAGTAAAATTAATAAGAATACATGAATTTAATAGGCTTGAGTATTTTTATTTTTGAATTTAGTGATAAATAATAAACCCTACTTTCTTATGTCTTTCGGAAAAACACTCCTTAAATTTTTTAATGCGAAGGTTTTATGCCTAGCATAAATTTAGGTTTTTAAATCTTGTAGGATTATGAATTTGACCAAACATGTTTAGATCAGAAAAACTAACAACTTAGTAATCATCAATAATATTCCTGTTTTATATATGGATAGTAAAGTACTGACATATGAATTACACAATTCTTCCTGTGTTATAGGATTGGTTCGGAATCCTTTTCTATAACTTATTAAATCCGAAAAAACGTTAAAAATACCGATATGCAAATTATAACATATTGAAAATAAGTTATAAAATTGTTAAATTAGCGCAATGCTAATCATTTAAAAAATTATAATATGTCATATCAAGGTAAAATATTAAGAGTAAATCTTGCAACAAAAGAGATTAAAACTGAAGAATTGTCTCAGGACCTCGCAAAAATGTATATTGGTGGACGCGGCTTAGGAACCAAAATATTTTCTGATGAAGTTGATCCCAAAGTTGATGCGCTATCTTCTGAAAATAAATTAATATTTGCTACTGGTGCTTTAACCTCTACTATAGCTCCAACCGGAGGTAGATATATGGTCATCACTAAGTCTCCTCTTTCAGGAACCATTGCTTCGAGTAATTCAGGAGGGTTTTTTGGACATAAACTTAAAAGTACCGGACATGATGTACTCATTTTTGAAGATAAAGCAGAAATAGCTTGCTATCTTTATATTGATGAAGAGAAAGTAGAATTACGAGATGCGACTCACCTATGGGGCAAGGATAGTCATGAAACCACTGATATTTTAATGGAAGAAGTGGGAGAGAAAACAGCTAAAGTAGCTTGTATTGGACCTTCTGGTGAGAACCTTTCTTTTATTTCTGGAATTATGAATGATAAGAATCGTGCTGCTGGACGTTCGGGTGTAGGAGCTGTTATGGGAAGTAAAATGCTAAAAGCGATCATTGTTTCTGGAAAACATAAAACGATAATAGATGATCAAACTGCTTTTCGTGATGCAGTAAAGAAGAAGGTTAAAATCTTAAAAGAGAATGGTATTACTGGTCAAGGATTACCAGCATTAGGGACAAAGGTTCTCGATAATATTATTAATTCTATAGGAGCTTATCCAACACGTAATTTCCAAAAAGCTCAATTCGAGAGTGTTGATGAAGTATCTGGAGAAGCACTAGTTGAAAAGGGTTATCTCATTAAAAATGTAGCTTGTTATGCTTGTCCTATAGCATGTGGTAGATTAGTACAATTACCACAAGGAAAAACTGGCGAAGGTCCAGAGTACGAACCAGGATGGGCATTTGGCGCACTTTGTGAAGTTAGTGATTTGAATACCATATCGCAAGCCAACTTTATGTGTAATGAACTTGGATTAGATTCTATTTCTGCCGGAGTAACCATTGCTACAGCTATGGAATTATACGATAAAGGATATATTAAGAAAGAGGAACTAGATAAAGGTCCTGAATTGAATTTTGGAAACGCTGAAGCCATTCTTTATTACATTAGAAAAATGGCATTAAAAGAGGGCATTGGAGCAAAATTAGCTTTAGGATCTTATCGTTTGGCTGAAAGCTACGGACATCCTGAAGTTTCTATGACAGTCAAGAAGATGGAAATTCCTGCTTACGATCCTAGAGGAGTGCAGGGGCATGGGCTTGGTTATGCTACAAATAATAGAGGAGGATGCCATGTGAGATGTTATATGATTTCTCCTGAAGTTTTAGGTGCACCAGAAAAACTGGATCCTCAGTCTCTAGAAGGAAAACCAGAATGGGTGAAAATATTCCAAGATTTAACTGCGGTAATTGATTCTAGTGGATTATGTTTATTTACTTCATTTGCTCTTGGAGCGCCAGATTATGCTGAACTACTCAACAACGCTACAGGATTTGATTATACCGTAGATGAAATGATGCAAGCAGGTGAGAGAATTTGGAACTTAGAACGTCAGTTTAACCTAAAAGCAGGCCTTACAGTTGATGATGATACCTTACCAAAGCGCTTGCTTGAAGATCCAATTCCTTCTGGACCAAATAAAGGACATGTTCATCGATTAGGTGAATTATTACCTCATTATTATGAAATCAGAGGATGGTCAAAAAATGGTATTCCAAGTGATGAGAAATTAAAGGAATTGAGTCTTTAGTTTGAAATTCCTTTACTTACATGCAATACTGGTTGTTAATAATCCTGACAATCAGTATTGCTATTTTTAAAGCAAAACTTTTCCTGTTAGAATATTTACTTACTTTGTGATATACTAGTCCTATGTGAGAACACTTTATCGCTTAACAAAAATGAATCAAGGTTTTATATCCTAAAAAATAATATAAATGAAAATTCAGGTCAAATTATTCGCAACTCTAAGATTGAATTTAGGAGTAGCGGGCTTAGATATAGAATTAGAGCAACCTGTCACCATGTTGAGACTTCTAGAATTAGCTTCTATCCAACTCGAGTCTGATATTATTCCAGAACTGATTGAAGATGGTAAAATAATGGTAGGTACCATCCTCTTAATTAACGGACATAATGTTCTTCATGCCGAAAAACTGGAAACATTAATCACAGAAGAATGTGTGGTATCGGTATTTCCGCCAAACGGAGGAGGCTAATCATGGAGATTTATGCTAGACATAAGCACTTACTTGGAGAATCCAGTTTTGAGAAAATAGAAAATGCTTCAGTAGTGGTAGCAGGAGTAGGTGGATTAGGTACTATGGTTTTAAATCTCTTGGTTCGCTTGGGAATTGGAACCATACATTTTTACGATTTTGCTGAAATAGATCCTCCAGATTTAAATCGTCAGATATTATATAACTCAGAAGATATTGGAGCACCTAAAACTGATGCAGCCCTAAAAGCTTTAAAGTTAATTAATCCCAACATTCAAATCATAGCTCATCAAGAGAAAATCACTAAGAATACCAAAATCCCAAAAGTAGATTTAGTTTTTGACTGCCTAGATTCTTTCACTTCTCGATATATTCTCGACGATTTAATTTACCCAAATGGAATCCCACTGGTTCATGCAGGAGTAAGTACCTATTTTGGACAGCTAACAGTTATTATTCCAGGTAAGACAGCTTGTTTTAGAGATACCATTTCTGTGGATGAATTCCTATTTGATCAAAAGATTGATAAAAATATTTTTCCACCTATTGTTACCACCATGGCTTCCTTACAAGTTTCTGAAGGAATAAAATATCTAAGCAATGACTTTGATAATCTAAACTATAATAAAATACTAGTGGTCGATTTATTGTCTAATTCTTTTGATACCATAGAATTAGGATAAACAAGGTTACTATTGTTAGAACTTATTTTGTTGAGATATTCTCTTAGGAAAGCGATTTTATTCTTTACAAATGACATGCTTCTAATAATCATTGTTTTGCCATTTTTTCGTGTGTATTCTATTCCAGATAAAAGAACAAACACAATTAACAGAAATCCAATAATACTAAGAATAAAAATAAATTCGTCTTTTGCATTTCCAGTTCCAGCAAATGATTTAAATGAAACTCCCAAAATAAGTGTCATCAATATTAGCGTTTCTTTTTTCATAGGAATTGAGTTTATTATAATCTGCTAAAGATACTAATGTTTCGGGCTTAGTTCAAGTGCTTTTAGTAATTTATATTAAATTAAGTATTGACACACAGTAGAGTATGGGTTTGTTAGCTAAGCCAGTTAATTTAAGAATCTGTTTGCTTATTCTTTTGGTTTGTACTGTATTTCCAAATCTTTAAACAAGTCTCGAATAACCTTAGCTGATTCAGAAATGTATTTTCTATTATTGGAGCTAATATGAAACTCAACTTTTTGATTGCTTAACTCTATAATGTATTTGTCTGACCCTCCTCCCATTATCATTCCTTCAATTCCATTTTTTGATTTGGGTTTATTTGTTTCGGCAATGGTTTCTAAAATAACTCCATTTATTGTTTCCATTAATTTTGTGAAGTCAGCTTTTTCCAAAACAACTGTAGTAGAATCGATAATCCATGAACTGTTTAAATTGGATGGGATTTTTGTGAAGCTTTCCGTTAGAATATTGTAAAAACTAATAGTTTGGTCATTTTTAATATCGATAATATACTGAGGTGGATCAGCACTTAGTAAATAGGTTTTGACTTTACTGATTTTAACAAATGAATTTTGATCATTTATGTTTTGGGAATTAATGATATTAATACATAGTAGAAATGTGATTGATAGAAATATAGATATTGGTGTTTTTTTCATTTTTTTTGGTTTTACAATTTACATATGCCTCAATATTCAAAAGTAAAATTACAATAATTACATCATATATGACTAAAAAGCAATAATTAGTATTTACAATAACACACAAAAAAACCATCCAAAATGAATTGAATGGTTCTTCTAAAATTTATGAGAATCAGGTTCTACTACAAAATATTGGTATAAACATTTTGTACATCATCGTCTTCTTCTATCTTGTCCATCATCTTTTCGATGTCTAGAATTTGTTCTTCGTTAAACTCTACAGGTGAAGTTGGAAATCTATCTAAAGTTGATTTTACAACTTCTAATTTCATTTCTTCAATGGCAGTACCTAAAGTTCCAAAATTGGTATAATCGGCATAGATAAATATTTTGTCATCGATGGCTTCAATTTCTTCTAAACCAGAATCAATCAACTCTAACTCCAATTCCTCAATATCGTTTTCTCCTTTTTCAGTTTCAAAAACAGCTTTGCGATTAAACATAAACTCCAAAGAACCCGATGGAACCATAGAACCACCAGCTTTGTTAAAATATGATTTCACATTGGCAACCGTACGAGTAGAATTATCAGTAGCACATTCCACAAAAACTAAAACACCATGAGGTCCTTTTCCTTCATAGGAAATTTCAGTATAAGCATCGGCATCTTTACCCGCTGCTCTTTTTATGGCATTGTCAATATTGTCTTTGGGCATGTTTTGGCCCTTAGCATTTTGAATGGCAGTTCTTAGCCTCGGATTCATATCCGGATCTGGTCCACCTTCTTTGGCGGCCATGGTAATTGTTTTCGCTAATCTTGGAAAAATTTTAGACATTTTGTCCCAGCGTTTTTCCTTTGCTGCTCTTCTATATTCAAATGCTCTTCCCATTATTCTGTTGTTAATTTGCTGCAAAATTAAATTATTTTGTTAAATAATAAGGATAAGAGAAATACTTATTCAATAATATATCAAAGTCATTAACTTTGGCCTTTATAAAAAATCATATTTTAAACACGTAAGATAATGATAACCAATAATTTTGTTGCACGTCATTTGGGCATCCGCGAAGAGGATTTGCCAATGATGTTAGAGAAAATTGGCGTGGCCAATATCGATGAACTGATTTTTGATACAGTTCCAGATCAAGTCCGTTTAGGCGAACCTTTAAATTTAGCTGATGGTATCAATGAATTTGAATATATCAACCATCTAAAAGCTTTAGGTCAAAAGAATAAACAATTCCGTAGTTTTACCGGAATGGGTTATTATCCTACCATTCTTCCTCCAGTGATACAGAGGAATATGTTGGAGAATGCAGGTTGGTATACAGCCTATACTCCTTATCAAGCTGAGATTTCTCAAGGCCGTTTAGAAGCTTTGTTAAATTTCCAGACCGTAGTTTCTGATCTTACGGCTATGCCACTCTCTAATTGTTCCCTCCTTGATGAAGGAACAGCTGCTGCAGAGGCCATGCTTATGGCTTTTAATGCCAGGAGTAGAAAGAAAGCCAAAGCTGGAGCCAATAAGTTTTTTGTGGATAAGGATATCTTTCCCCAAACTATTGCCTTGCTAGAAACAAGATCGAAGCCATTAGGTATTGAATTAATTATAGGTGATTATCACTGTGTTGAAATGGATGAAACTTATTTTGGTATCATTCTTCAATATCCAAATGATAAAGGTGCTGTAATAGATTACGCTCAAATTGGTGAAATGGCTCATGCAAAAGAAGCATTGGTGATTGCTGCAACTGATTTAATGAGTCTAACACTTTTAAAAGCTCCAGGAGAATGGGGTGCTGATATTGTTGTGGGTTCTGCACAACGTTTTGGTGTTCCTATGGGATTTGGTGGACCACATGCTGGTTTCTTAGCCACATCTGATAAGTTTAAGCGAAATATGCCAGGAAGAATTATCGGTATCTCAAAAGATAGCCAAGGTAATCCTGCCCTACGAATGGCGCTTCAAACTCGTGAGCAACATATTAAACGTGAAAAGGCAACATCAAACATCTGTACTGCTCAAGCGCTATTGGCAAGTATGGCAGCTATGTATGCAGCTTATCACGGTCCAAAAGGATTAAAAGAAATAGCTCAAGATATCCATCAAAATGCTGTAGCATTGTCTGATGGTCTTGAAGCTTTAGGATATAAGCAAGAAAATGAAGTGTTCTTTGATACACTTTATGTGAGCGGAATCGAAAATATAGCTTTAATTGCTCAAGCAGCTTTAAACAAAGAGATCAACCTTAGGTATTTCGAAAAATCAGTGGGTATTTCAATTAATGAAACTACTACTTTGGATGATTTAAATGATATTCTTGAGATTTTTGCTCAAACCGAGGAAGGTGAAACAGTTGCTATGGACGATTTAGTTTCGGAAAATATTATTCCTGAAGCTTTCCAAAGAACTTCTGATTATTTAACGCATCCAGTATTCAACTCTTATCATTCAGAAACTGAAATGATGAGATATATGAAGAAATTAGAGATTAAAGATTTATCATTAAATCGTTCCATGATCCCTCTAGGTTCTTGTACTATGAAACTAAATCCTGCAGCCACTTTATTCTCATTAAGCTGGCCAGAATTTGGTAATATTCACCCATTCGTTCCAAGAGATCAGGTGGAAGGATATTTAGAATTGATACAAGATTTAGAAAGCGACCTTTGTGAAATTACTGGTTTTGCCGGTATGTCTTTCCAGCCAAATAGTGGTGCCAATGGTGAGTATTCGGGTTTAATGGTCATTCGTGCTTATCACGAAAGTAGAGGAGACCACGATAGAAATATCTGTCTAATTCCTTCTTCTTCTCATGGAACTAATCCTGCAAGTTCTGTTGTAGCTGGTTTTAAAGTAGTCGTTGTGAAGGCCACTGATAATGGTGAAGTAGATGTTGATGATTTACGCGAAAAAGCAGAATTACATAAAGACAATTTAGGTGCATTAATGATTACCTATCCTAGTACACATGGTGTATATGAAAAAGGTGTTGTTGAAGCCATAGAGATTATTCATTCCAATGGCGGACAAGTCTATATGGATGGCGCAAATATGAATGCTCAGGTAGGTTTAACCAATCCTGGATTCATTGGTGCCGATGTTTGTCATTTAAATTTACAC
>JADGDY010000257.1 GCA_016744655.1 Bacteroidales bacterium
TGTTATAATTATTCAGCTTTCTTATTTCCTAAAAGGAAATCTTCAAAAATTTCTTTGTATTGAACTTCTGTCATCGCACCAGCTTGCATAGCAGGTTGGCCTTCTTTTGGAATAAATAAGATAGAAGGAATACTTCTAATACCAAATACAGAAGATAATTCTCTATTGTGATCGGTGTTAACTTTGTAGATAACGATTTTACCATCGTATTCATTAGCTAGTTTCTCCATAATTGGAGCTACTCTTTTACAAGGTCCACACCAATCAGCGTAAAAATCTACTACGGCAGGAGTATCACCTTTGAATTTCCATTCTTCTGGATTGTCATCATAGTTCCAAACTTTTTCTTTAAAAGCTGCTTCGTCTAAAACGATAACTTTATGGTCTTCTGGAGAAGGCTTAGAAGGTTTGGCGTCAACATTTACTGTTTCACCATTGTTATTTTTTTCTGCTGCTGTGCTGTCACAGCTAATACTCACGAATCCAAACAGTGCTGCAAGAGCTAAAATTCCTACTTTCTTCATTATCAATATGTTTTTGTTGTTTTTTTAAGTTTATGCAAAAATACTAAATATATTTTTAAATCGCTTCGATATCACTTTTTTTCTTGTTTCAATTATGATGCCATGGATTTTTTATTTAATTTTGCCGACAATATGTCAGTATTATGATGCCAACTTTTAAAAATATGAGTATTGAAGAGTTTGACAAGCACTTTTCCACTAAGGAAGCTTGTTTAGCTTATTTGTCTGAGCAAAAATGGTCAGAAGGATTTGTGTGCAAAAAGTGCGGGCATACAAATAGTTGCGATGGAAGACAACCATACTCAAGACGATGTACTAAGTGTAAGACTCAAGAATCTGCGACTGCAAATACTGCTTTTCATGGTTGTAAAATATCACTTCCTGAAGCCTTTAAATTGGCGTTTTTAGTATGTCAACAACCTGACATCTCTTCTCACGAAATAAGCAGAATAATGGAAATTCGACAGATGACCTGCTGGAAATTTAAGAAAAAAATAACTGAATGTATTGATGGTAAAGGGGAATTAAATGTTTTCCGAAAAATAGATTTGAATAACAGATAAAATTTAATCCTCTCTTACGTTTACTGTATCATTATCATTTACTAAGATCGTACCAGGGCGAAGGCTTTGCATTTCTTCACTAAACTCTGTTAAATCTCTATAGCGAGCCGAAAAATGACCCACCATAAGTTTTTGTGCTTCACTTTCTTTAGCTAATTTACTAGAATCTTCTGTGGTCATGTGAAATTTATTACTCGCTACCTCTTGAAGGTCTTTCATAAAAGTACATTCTGTATAGAGTAATTCAACACCTTTAAAAAATTCGTGTAAATTTTCGAAGTATTTGGTATCAGAACAGTAAGCATAAGATCTTGCAGCAGGAGGTTCGTTGGTCATTTCAGCATTCGGAATAACAGTTCCATCTTCCAGAATATAATCTTCTCCTGATCTTATTTTTTTAATCTCTTCAATACTTGGTTGATATTTCTTTATATATGTTTTTTTGATATTTGGGAAGGACTGTTTTTCTTGAAATAAGAAACCACATGTGGGAATTCTGTGTTCCAATGGAAAACTATAGATTTCTAATTTTTTATCCTCAAATATTAATTCCTTTTCTTCCAAATTGAGAGGATGGTAAATTATTTCAAATTGAAGTGCTGTTTCAGAAACCTCCAGCTGAAGATCGATAACATCCTTTATTCTAGGGTCGGAATAGATATGAAGCTCTTTGGTTCTGCCAAAAAGATTTAAGCTACTGATTAAGCCAACCAAGCCAAAAAAATGATCACCATGTAGGTGACTGATAAGGATGTGGTTGATTTTAGACATCTTTAATCGGTTTCGGCGCAGCTGGATTTGAGTTCCTTCCCCACAATCCACTAAATAAAATCTTTGGTAGAAATTAACCAATTGACTGCTGGTATTTCTTCTTGAAGTGGGTGAGGCAGAGCTGCTTCCTAATATTGTAACCGAAAAGTTTTCCATAAATATGCGAATGTGTTCACAAAAGTATGCATTTCCTTTTCTAATTGAGGATAATTAAATGTTTGAAAATGTTAATTATTTAAGCATGGAAATATTTCCTTCATTACAATTGAACTACATGGTGTTTAATCTTGGTAATTAAACTTGTAGTTTCCTTGGCTTTTTTTCCATTAAACATTCTATACATTTGAATTTTTGCATAGCCAAAGTAATTCCTCAACCAATTTAAATTGAATAGGATGAAAATTAAGCTAATAGTATAAGTTAGGAAGAAATATAACAAAGAGAATTCTGCACAAGCCAAGTTTAAAATGATGGCTTCAAGAGTAAAAGTAATAGGGAGGATGAGGAATCCCAAAACAAACCTAAAAGTACTATGAAACTGCTTATCCTTAATATAGCGTGCAGGAAGATGAGAAAGAAACTGAGTAGGTAGGTGTAAGAGAGCTGAAGGGATTAGTATAGGTAGTAGTATCAGAAATAGCAAGGAATTTAGAACTAGCTTAACTGAAGTAAATCGAGTAAAAAGAGCTTTCTGCCTTTTGTTAAACTGATGAGTCAGTTTTAAGAATTCATTACTGTTTTCTATCAGTTCATTATAATCATCAATATGTTTATTTTTAAACGATTCTAACTTTTTTAGGAATACTTGTCCAGCTATAATTCTACTTTCACCCTTTTTATTCGACCTGTCTTTTTTAGCAAAAGAAGTCATTAAAAAGTCAGTGGCATCATAATTTTCGTCATCCTCAATATGAATCATGTTTTCCTTTAAGGAAGCACTCATTTTATCGCGAATTTGATTTAATGCAATAGCAGGTTGTTTTTTATAATCTTCGTAATAGTCTGCTAAATCAATGGGGTGACCAAAGTTTATGGATAAAGTGCTTTGGCATTGGGTGTAATTGGTATAACTAATTCCAACAGGAACCAATTGTATCCCCAATTTAAAATCATTAGACTCTTCAGTTTGCATTGCAATTTTTGCAAATCCT
Organism: Bacteroidales bacterium; assembly: GCA_016744655.1. Taxonomy (GTDB): domain Bacteria; phylum Bacteroidota; class Bacteroidia; order Bacteroidales; family UBA12170; genus UBA12170. The sequence goes on from JADGDY010000257.1 coordinate 3,010, forward strand.
TTTTTTAATTGAAGTAAGCTTTGTTTATCGGTATGTGTACCTTCTGGAAAAATTACTAAGCCTAAATTCTTTTGTAGAACTTCACAAGTCTTTTTAAAAGTTTGTAGGTTCTTTTTAACTTCTCCTTGACCATCTCTAGGTCGGTAAACTGGTAATATTCTGAGGAAATATAATATTTCAGCAAAGAATTTCTTTTTAAAAATATCTGCTCTGGCTAAAAACACAACTGTTCGTTTAACTGAAAACAGTAAAGCGAGAGCATCCATTAATGCATTCTGATGGTTGGGGGTGAAAACTATTGCCCCTTTTTCTGGAACTCTATCTTGATTGGTAATTTCTATTTTATACTTGTAATATAATTCATGCCAAATATTGATAGTATTCCAAAGGAGTTTATATCTAAAGGACTTTTGGTCAACTTTATTAATTCCCATTCTTAGTCTTTATTAAGTAAAGGTTTTCTCAAACCAAAAAAAGTAAATGAAGTTCCCCAAACACTTGCAAGGGCAAGGCCGGCAATCATATGCCAAATTCCCCACCAGGCTGCAATTATGGCCATTCCACCTAATTCTAATTCAGGAGGAAAAATCTTTGGATTAAAGATTAGCACCAAAGCAAGTCCAGAATTCTGAATTCCAGTTTCAATGCTTACGCTTCTTCGATTGGGTTTTGAGAGTTTAAATATGCTAGCTAATCCATATCCGGTAGATAAGGCCAAAGCATTATGAACCAATACTATCATAAATATGTATTGGATTGAATTAGTAAAATGCGAAAAGTTTTTTGCAAGAGCTAATATGATAATAGCTGTAAAAACTAGTACTGATAGTTTCTTAATAATACCTGTAATCTTTTTTGTAAATTCAGGAAACTTATGATTAATAGTAATGCCTAAAATTAGAGGTAAACCTAAAATGATAAATATGGTTTGAAACACTTGAAATACATCAATCTCTAA
>JADGDY010000258.1 GCA_016744655.1 Bacteroidales bacterium
AATCAATGGAGGGGAGTTTATAATCTCATTACAAATTGCATCTTTGCAAAAAAAACATCTATGGATGATAATTATAAATGCTCTGAATGCAATTGGCAAGGTAAAGAATCAGAATTAGAATTTGATGAAACTGAAACTTGCTTTGGTACAGATAAAATAGAAATGTGTCCTAAGTGTGGGAGTTATGAAGTGAGGAGAATTTTTTAAGCAAAATAGTTAATCTAAATACCCTTTCAATGCAGCTACATTTAGAATGGAAATTTTCTTTCCTTCCATTTCAATTATACCATCATGATTTAATTCGTTAAAAGCTCTACTTAAGGAAGGACGTGCAACTCCAAATAATTCAGCCAATTGAGATTGTGATTGCGAAAGCCGAATTTCTGTATGACCAGCTTTCGTATATAGCTTTAATAAGAAATGAGCAATCTTTCCTTTTATTGTTTTAAAACTGAGGAAGTTAATTTTACGAGTTAGGAACTGGGTTTGATTAGAGATGATATTCAGGAAGTTTTTCTGTATTTGCTGATGTTTTAAGAGTGATTCGAGAAAGTGAGATTTATTTATTCCTGCAATTACACAATCTGACTTAGCAATAATAGAAACAGGGTATAAGCTGTCTTGTCCAAAAAGAAATCCAGGTGCTAAAAGCTTGGGTGCTTTCATATCAGCCATCTTTATGGTCTTGCCATTAAAATCAGCCATCTCACTTTTTACTTCCCCTTCAATCAATATTAATTGTTGTATAACCGCCTCATTGGCAAATACAATTGGATTTCCTTTTTTATAACTTCTGTACTGAACTCGGATATCTTGTAAGCTTTCTTCTTTTTCTTTTGAGGATAACCCATGAAATAGCTGACATTGACTGAATAAATCGAGCATAGTTTGTGTTTTTTACAAAAATATTAAAAAATGTGGCTTGGTGTAACATATGTTACAAATAAATAGGTATTGTAGTACTTAAATTTGCAGCGTTCAAAGGAACAAAAAGAGAAAAATAAGTAAACAATATAAAATATAGAAAAATGAGCATGTTTTGTTATCAGTGTCAAGAAGCAGCCAAAGGTACAGGTTGTGAGATAAAAGGAGTTTGTGGAAAAACAGAAGAGGTTTCAAACTTACAAGATTTATTGATGTTCGTGTCAAAAGGAGTTTCTATCCTTTCTAACTTAGGACGTCAGAACAATATTAGTGTTGCAAAAGCTGACCAATATGTTTTTGAAGCTTTATTTACAACCATCACTAATGCTAACTTCGATGAAAAAGCTATCATAGCAAAAATCAAAGAGGGTTTTGCAGTTCGTGAATTAGTAAAAGTTCAGTTAAACGAGAGTGGAATCACAACTCCTGCTGACCTTCACGAAAGCACAACATGGATGGGAACTGAAGAAGAGTTTGATGCTAAAGCATTAGAAGTTGGAGTTTTAGCTGAGGCTAACGAAGACCTTCGTTCTTTAAAAGAATTATTAATCTACGGATTAAAAGGTATGGCTGCTTATGCTGAGCATGCTTTTGCTCTTGGTCATGTAAATGATGAAGTATTTGCTTTCATGCATCAAGCAATGACAGCTAGTACTGAAGAACATACTGCTGATGAATTAGTAGGTTTAGTATTAGAGTGTGGTAAATTCGGTGTTGATGTAATGGCCCTATTAGACAAAGCTAATACTGAAACTTATGGTAACCCAGAAATCACAGAAGTAAACTTAGGTGTTCAAGGAAATCCAGGGATCTTAATTTCAGGTCACGATTTGAAAGACATGGAAACTTTATTGCAGCAAACTGAAGGAACTGGTGTTGACGTTTACACACACAGTGAAATGCTTCCTGCTCACTACTATCCAGCATTCAAAAAATATACACATTTTGTAGGTAACTACGGAAATGCATGGTGGCAGCAAAAAGAAGAATTCACTACTTTCAACGGTCCAATATTGTTCACGACTAACTGTATTGTTCCTCCTTCAAAAACTGCAACATACGCTGATAAAATCTATACTACTGGTCAGTCTGGTTTAACAGGCGCTACTCACATTGCTGCTGATGAAAATGGAAACAAAGATTTCTCTGCTATTATTGAGCATGCTAAAAAATGTGAATCTCCAGTTGAAATTGAAACAGGAACTATCGTTGGTGGATTTGCTCACAATCAAGTAATGGCTTTAGCTGATAAAGTGGTTGATGCTGTTAAGGGTGGTGATATCAAGAAATTCTTCGTTATGGCAGGTTGCGACGGTAGAATGAAAGGTAGAGATTATTATACAGATTTCGCTAAAGAATTACCAACTGACACCGTTATTTTAACTGCAGGTTGTGCAAAATACCGTTATAATAAATTAGAATTGGGTGATATTGGTGGTATTCCAAGAGTATTAGATGCTGGTCAGTGTAACGATTCTTATTCATTAGCAGTAATTGCATTGAAATTAAAAGAAGTATTTGAATTAAACGATATCAACGAATTACCTATCGTTTATAACATTGCTTGGTACGAGCAGAAAGCTGTAATTGTATTGTTAGCACTGCTTTACTTAGGTGTTAAAGATATCCACCTAGGGCCAACCTTGCCAGCATTCCTTTCTCCAAATGTAGCTAAAGTATTAGTTGATAATTTCGGAATATCTGGTATTTCTTCAGTAGAAGATGACATGAATAAATTTATGGGAGTTCAAGCTTAATAGCTCAGCCTCATTCGATTAATAGTTTTGATAAGGTTTGAAGCCCTGCTCTTAAGAGTGGGGCTTTATGTTTTAATTATTAAAGCACTTGCTATTCAGGGTTTTGTGGAGTTTTGAGTTACTTTTTTTTATAGCTATTAATACGCTTAGGTTTTCAATAGAGGTTTAATGTTTAAGTCCAAATTGCAATCCCTGCCATTAATAAAAAACCAAGAATAAGAACGCCAAACTTAGCCCACTTTTTCTTTGGAGCTTCAAAAACCTCATGAATAATATCGAGGATGGCAATATATACAAATGTTCCAGCTGCTAAGGCATCAAAAATAGCCTCAAACCACAGTGCAGTTCTGCTACTGTCAATTTCAGAAAGGATAGAACCAATTATAATTCCAAGAGGAGTCATGATGGAAAAGAAGAGGATGGTTTTAATAAATAAAGATTTCTGAGTATTAGAGTTGGCCATACTCACACCTAATGCAAAAGAAGCCGAGCCTTTGTGAGCAATAATAGCAATAAATATCACGATTCCTGAAGCAAAACTCGTTTCTAAACCCAATGACATTCCTGCAATAATAGAGTGAATAGCTAAGACTAGAAATAAAAGAGTAGGAAACTGATTGTTGGTTTTCCCAATGGCTTCTAAGGATTCTTCTCTTACTAAAACTTTCTCTAAAAACAAGACAAAGATAAATCCGAAACCAGCTAATAATGCTGGAAAAGGATAGTCAATATTTAAGGATAGGTTTCCGAAATTCTCGATAGAGTCTGGCAGCATGTGAAGTAAACCAGCGCCAAGAAAGATACCTCCGGCAAAAGCGTTTCCAAACATCAGATTTTCATGGCCATTTTTACCAAGTACTTTTCTTAGTGGATATAAACCACCAAAAACTCCCGCTGTTATAATCAGAATAATGCTTATTGCTTTGAATCCTAAAATTTCCATTTTTGTTGTTTTCTCAAAGATAGGAAAATAATTTCCGTTTTAGAATGGTGAGGAGATGGAATAAGAAAGTCATTTCTTAGTTTTTGATAAGAATCCGCGTTTATCTGCTTAATTCGCGGACAAAACAAAGATTACTAGTAAGAACCAAATCGTTTTCTAAGAATCCATTCCGTTCCTAATAATAAAACAATGAGGATGGCCAACCATTTTAAATCAATGAAATTGATGATTTGCTGTGTGATGCTATATCTTTGAGCTGCTTCGGGACTATTTTTAAGTTGTTGAACGAGCGTAGTAGTTTGCTCTGGGAAATAGATACTCCCCCCACTCAAATCCGCCA
>JADGDY010000094.1 GCA_016744655.1 Bacteroidales bacterium
ACCTTCTACTTTATCAAATATTTCAATGGGAAAATTAAGTTTAAGAAGTGAGAAATAGGTGTAGTATGCTCTTTTGTTGGAGAGTTGTTGATTGTAAGAATCTGTTGCAATGCTATCAGTAAAAGCTTGAATAGTTATATGAGAAATGTTAGTTTTTTCAAGCGCTTTTAGCTTTTGTAAATGTTCCTCTGTGTTTTTGTAACAATCTGTATCAAAAAACAGATTTAATGTGTCAGTGGTGAGTTGTGCAAATGATAAAAAATGCAAGGATATCGATAGGCATAAAATAAAGATACGTTTCATATTTCGTGGATTTCAGGAAATATTAAAACGTATCTATAGGCTTTATATTGTTTGTTGCTTTTTAACAGTATTTTCTACAGTAAATTATTTAAGCAGGTCGCATGCTTCTTTAATTCTAGATGCAGCAATTTTCAATGTTTCTGTTGAAGCAGCGTATGATAAACGCATGCAGTTTGCATCACCAAAAGCTTCTCCAGTAACCAAGGCAACATTTGCTTTTTCTAGAATATAAATTACTAGATCGGTAGCAGTGTTAATAGTTATGTTTCCATCTGTTTTTCCGAAAAATGCAGTAATATTTGGGAAAAGATAGAAAGCACCAGGAGGAGTATTTAACACAAATCCATCAATATCAGAGAGGAGAGAAATCAATAAATCTCTTCTTTCTTTGAATGCACTCACCATATTTTGAATTTCTTTACTTTCTTTTGGGTTGGCATCAAATGCTGTAATAGCAGCTCTCTGTGCAATGGCATTGGTTCCAGAAGTAGTCTGCCCTTGAAGTTTAGTACAAGCAGCAGCAATTTCTGTTGGAGCGGCAATAAACCCAAGTCTCCAACCTGTCATGGCATAACCCTTTGATACACCATTTACAATGACCACTTGATTTTTTACTTCTTCAAATTGAGCAATGCTTTCGTGTTGACTGTCGAAATTTATTATTTCATAAATTTCGTCACTGATGATTACAATCTCAGGATAATCTTTCATCAACTGTGCAATTTCTTTCAGTTCTTCTTTAGTGTAAACTGTTCCTGTAGGATTACAAGGAGAAGAGAAAATAATAGCTTTAGTTTTATCAGTAATTGCATTTTTGATTTCTTGAGGTGTTACCTTGAAATCATTAGCAATATCTGTTTTAATAACAATAGATTTTCCTTCAGCTAAAGTTACCATGTCGGCATAACTAACCCAATATGGAGCAGGTATGATAACCTCATCATTAGGGTTGATGATGCTAAGAAATACATTGCTAATAGATTGTTTTGCTCCGGTTGAAACAACAATTTGATTAGGTGTATAATTCACTCCATTGTCGCGTTTGAGTTTATTTACTATGGCTTCGCGTAAAGGTAAAAATCCAGGAACAGGAGGATAATGAGTGTAATTCTCATCAATTGCTGTTTTACCTGCTTCTTTAATGAATTCTGGAGTATTAAAATCTGGTTCACCAATACTTAGATTGATAACATCAATTCCTTGTTCCTTCAGTTCACGGCTCTTCTTAGTCATGGCCAATGTGGCCGACTCTTTCATCTGATTTAAACGATTCGATACGATTCCCATAGTGTTGTATTTTTATCTATGCAAAATTAAGCTTTGTTGCTGAATTAGCAAATTTCATTTTCTGAATCATTACCAGTGGTTTACTGATTTTTTATAAAAAAAGGACTACCGTTACCAGTAGTCCTTTGTAATTATTCCCCTATATTTTTTTTAGTCGAATTCAAACCATTCTTTTACAAGTTCTACCTTGTCGATAGTTTCTGATTTATGGAAGAATTCGTTATTTGTTGCATTATATTCGTAATCTTTTTCCCATTCTTTGATATTCTTAATGAGTTCTTGGAACGATTGAACGATAAAAACCAATTCATCATCCGTCATGGTAGGGTGGAGTGATAATCGTACCCAGCCTGGTTTTGAAGATAAATCACCGATATTGATTTTTTCGGTAATTTTCTTGGATTCACAAGAAGTAATTCCCATTAGGAAATGGCCATATGTACCAGCGCAAGCACATCCTCCTCTTAATTGGATTCCGAATCTATCGTTAAGAATTTTCACTGCTAAATTATAATGGATGTCATCCATATAAAATGAGATCACGCCTAATCGGTCTTTTAAATCACCGGAAAGAATATGTAATTTCTCAATTGGCTCTAATAGCTCAAAGGCTTTTGCCACCAACTCTTTTTCTCGTGCTTCTATATTTTTAACTCCAATTTGTTCTTTTAGTTTAATAGAAAGAGCAACTCTAATTGCTTGGAGAAAACCTGGGGTTCCGCCATCCTCTCTAGCTTCAATATTGTCAACATATTTATATTCTCCCCAGGGGTTGGTCCAATCTACAGTTCCTCCACCTGGATGATCAGGAGTTTTGTTTAAATATAATTTGTCATTGAAAATCAATACACCACTACTTCCAGGGCCACCTAAAAATTTATGTGGAGAAAAATAAATGGCATCTAAAACCTCTTCAGGATCTTCTGGATGCATATTCATATCTTCATAAGGGGCATTGGCAGCAAAATCTATAAAACATAAACCTTTATGTTGATGCATTATTTTTGCCAATTCATGGTAATTGGTATGAACGCCAGTAACATTTGAACAAGATGAAAAGCTTCCCATCTTGAATTTTCTGTGTTCGTATTTTTTAAGTTGCTTTCTTAATTCGTCAGGATTTACTGTTAAATCTTCATTGGGCTCTAAAACCACCACCTCTGCATTAGTTTCTAACCAACTCGTTTGATTAGAGTGATGTTCCATGTGTGTGATAAAAACTATAGGTCTGTCATTATTTTCTTTAATGCAAGATTTTCCTGACAGGACGCCACAATTTTTTAATCCTAGAATTCTTTGGAATTTATTGATAACACTGGTCATACCATTACCACTAGTAATTAGAATATCATCATCATGTGCGTTCACGTGATTTTTGATAATCTTTTGTGCCCAATGATAGGATTTGGTCATTATTGTTCCAGTCTCACTAGTTTCTGTATGTGTATTAGCCACCCAAGGACCGAAATCCTCTTGAATCTTTTTTTCAATAGGGCTATATAATCTACCACTAGCTATCCAATCGGCATATAGCACCTTTTTTTCCCCATAAGGTGTCTGCATAACTAAATCGTTGCCAATGATATTATTTCTGTATTTCTCAAAAATTTGGTCCATTCAATATTTTTTGACTGGTTATTTTAGTAAAGATTCGTAAATATTTTACAAAGTGCCTAGGTCATTCGTAAAAACTTAGCAAATATAGTATTTTTTTATAAAATAAAATGGAATGAATGAAATGTTAATTCAGAATCCTAGTTTTTACTCAATTTAAATTGTGTAAATTGTAAGGCGTAATAGGTCAGGCAGATATGATTTGTAGAATTTTCTAGTTTATATGCATGCATGGTTTTATTTGTGACTTTGTCGCCATATGATTTAAAAATGGTCACTATTTTTTGCTTAAAATGGATTCAATGAATCTATGTTTGCCTCTAAAATCACTAATTATTTGAATAGATTTGAATCCCTTGCTTTTTAAAAGATCTGAAAGTTCATTTCCGAAGTTTTCGTTAATTTCAAAATACAGCCGTCCCCTTAAATTAAGATGTGTTTTTGCTTGTTCTATTATTTGCTGATAAAAAAGAAGTGGGGAGGAGTCTTTTACATATAAAGCTGTTGATGGTTCAAAATCTAAAACATTAGAATGCATTTCTTTTTTTTCTGACTCTAATACATAAGGAGGGTTAGAGATAATGATATCATAATGTCCATCTAATTCTTCATTTAGGATATCGAGTTGAATAAGTTTTATATTAGAATTTTGTGAACTAGCATTCTCTTGTGCCAATTCAATAATCTCCGGTTTAAAATCGATACCATAATACTGGTGTTGTGGCATGGTCTTTTCAAGAGCTAATGGAATACAAGCGGTTCCCGTTCCTATATCAAGGATTTTTAATCCAAGTTGACATTGCTCATTGCTAATAATATGTTGAACCAATTCTTCAGTTTCGGGGCGAGGAATTAAGGTATGCTTATTAACTTTTAGCTTTAAATCTAAAAACCAAGTATAACCTAAAACATGTTGAATGGGCTTACCTTTTTTTAAGTCTTTTATAGCGAAGTTGAATTTCAATAATTCAGACTCACTCATGCCCTTATTCAGGTTAAGTTGATAGTCTACTCGTTCAACTCTTAAAAACTCTTCGAATAACCATAAGGTGATGGCTTTTATTTCCTCTGGTGGATATAATTCAGAGAGCTCCTCAAGAGCAAAGTCCATTACACTTTTATATTTATTACTTGAAATACGCATTTGGCAAAAATATGTAGATTATTTTGAGCAAACGTATAGAAATTTGTAAATTCGCCTTTAAACTTATCGCTATGAACGAAATGATTCAATCCTTATCTCAAATCCAAGAAGAAAAAAAAGCTGCAGTCCTTTGTATGGTTATAGAAAGCTCTGGCTCTACCCCTAGAAAAGCAGGAAGTAAAATGCTGGTATTGAGCGATGGTTCTATTCAGGGTACAGTTGGAGGAGGAGTGATTGAACAAACAGTTATAGATGAAGCATTGCAATTGATGAATACTTTTCAAATTAAAACCGTCGATTACGAGTTAGGAAGTGATTTGAGTATGCATTGTGGCGGAAAAGTGAAAATTTATTTTGAAGCAATTAATTCCTTACCGAGATTGCTCATTTTTGGAGCAGGTCATATTGGAAAAATATTATCAGAAATGGCTCTACCATTTGGTTTTGATGTTCATCTAATTGATAATAGAGAAGGTGTATTTAATGGAAAACAAGGATCTATACATTATATATATGACCAATTTCCTAATGCCTGGGAAAGCTTGGAGTTTAATAAAAATGATTTTGTGGTAGTTACTACCTATAAACATGATTATGATGCTGGAATTGTTGATTATGTTTTATCCAAGCCTCATGCTTATTTAGGAATGATGGCCAGCAAAAGAAAAGCGGCTAAGGCACAGAAAAAGTGGATAGAAAATGGTCATTCTGAAGATTCTATTAATAGTGTATTTTCACCTATTGGATTAAATATTAATTGTGAGACTCCTCGAGAAATTGCATTAAGTATTTTGGCCCAACTGGTTGATGAGCTTAATAAATTAAGAAAGGGTAAATCATGATTCAACAAAATGAAAAGATTAGTTTTTTATTGAATGATGAAATTATAGAGCTTGATTTAGGATCTAATCACAAGTTCGCTCCAACAACTACAGTTCTAGAATGGTTAAGGTCTAATTACGACTATTTGGGAGTGAAAGAAGGTTGTGCCGAAGGTGACTGTGGAGCTTGTACGGTTGTTATTGTTGAAGAAATAGATGGAAAGCTGACTTATAAATCGGTAACCAGTTGTATACTGTTTTTGCCTTATTTACATGGTAAACAATTATTAACCATAGAGCATTTGTCAAAAAACATCAATGGTGAATATGAACTTCACCCAGTACAAGAAATATTGGCTAAATACAATGGAAGTCAGTGTGGTTATTGTACTCCTGGTATTGTTATGAGTTTATTCTCTTTCTTTAAAAATAAGGAAACAGAGGAGGATATCAAATATAGTTTGAGTGGTAATTTATGTAGATGTACTGGTTATGAAAGCATAAAAGAAGCAGCGATAGAGATAGGGGAGTTAAAATTTGTTGACGAGTTTGCTTGTAAAGAAGAACAAATAATTGTCAAACTTAAACATCTTAAAAAGAAAATAAAAGCATTTAGTTGTGACAACTATATACAACCTCTAACATTAGAGGAGGCTTTAAGCATAAAGCAAGAACAACCGGAACTTCTTATAATAGGAGGTGCTTCGGACATTGCGCTATTAAAAACCAAAAAACATCAAGAATTACCAGCTATTTTAGATCTTTCAAATGTTAAAGAGCTAAAAACAATTATAAAACATGATTCCTATTGGGAAATTGGAGCGGCAGTGACTATGGAGCAGCTTCGAAAAGAAATGACTTCAGATTGGCCTGATTTTAAAAATATACTAGAAGTTTTTGGGAGCCAACAAATTCGCAATGTGGCAACTATTGGTGGAAATGTAGGAAGTGCTTCCCCAATTGGTGACTTATTACCTCTATTAATGACTCATCAAGCAGAAATCATTATCCAAAATAAACACGAAGCCAGACCAGAAGATTTAGAGGAATTCATTTTGGCTTATAGAAAAACCAGTTTAATGTCCGATGAGATGATCACCAAATTCATCATTCCAAAAGATAATGATTGGATTTTTTGGTCGGAGAAAGTGAGCAAGAGAAAGCAATTGGATATCAGTACAGTGAGTGCTGCTTTTGCACTACGATTAACCAAAGAGAAGAAGGTAGGAGCCATTATTTTAGCCTATGGCGGAATGGCGGCTATGCCCGTTCATGCAACCATGGCCGAAGAATATTTACTAGGAAAAGAAATGGAGGAGCCTCATTTTGAAAAAGCTGCTCAATTGATAACAGAAGAGTTCCAACCGATTACAGATGCTCGAGCTTCAAAAGAAGGACGAGCCCTTTTAGCTGCCAATTTATTGAGGAAGTTTTATTTCGAGTCGATATAAAAGATCTGGAATTAGGCATTTTACCAGTAAAATTTACGGATCTAAACACCCCTCTAACTGATTAGAATCTAATCAATAATAACTTATAAACACCGTTAAACTCAATAAATAATGTATTATATTTGTATCAAAATATTTACAAATGGTAGAATTAAAAGTTGGAGATTTAGCCCCTGATTTTAAAGGAGTTGACCAGGATGAGAATCCTATTTCATTTGCAGATTATAAAGGAAAAAAGCTAGTGGTGTTCTTTTACCCCAAAGCAAGTACTCCTGGTTGTACTGCGGAGTCGTGTAATTTTAGAGATAATTATTCCGATTGGCAAGAAAAAGGCTACTCTATTATAGGAGTAAGTGCCGATTCTGTGAAACGTCAGAAAAACTTCGCCACCAAAAATGAGCTTCCTTATCCATTAATTGCTGATGAGAAAAAAGAAGTGATTGAGGCATTTGGTGCTTGGGGTCCTAAAAAATTATATGGTAGAGAGTACGAAGGAATTTATCGTTATACATTTGTGATAGATGAGGAGGGTAAAATAATGCATGTGCTCCACAAAATCAAAACTAAAGAAGCAACACAGCAATTATATAAAGAATTAAGTATATAATATTCAAGAATAACAAAATGGCAAAAGAACAACAAGATATAAAAAAGGAAAAGCTAAAGGCTTTACAACTTACCCTAGATAAAATTGAGAAATCCTATGGTAAAGGTTCCATTATGAAATTAGGTGATGAAGCCATTACTGAAATTGAACATATTCCTACAGGTTCAATAGGCTTGAATGTAGCTCTAGGAATTGGTGGCTTACCAAGAGGAAGAGTAGTAGAAATTTATGGTCCTGAATCTTCTGGTAAAACAACATTAGCTATTCATGCTATTGCTGAAGCTCAAAAAGCTGGAGGTATTGCTGCATTTATTGACGCGGAGCATGCTTTTGATCGTTTTTACGCGGCCAACCTAGGTGTGGATATTGAAAACCTGCTTATCTCTCAGCCAGATAATGGTGAACAAGCTTTAGAAATCACTGAGAATTTAATTCGCTCAGGAGCTATTGACATAATAGTGGTGGATTCAGTTGCTGCCCTTACTCCAAAAAGTGAGATTGAGGGTGAGATGGGAGACAGCAAAATGGGATTGCAAGCTCGTTTAATGTCGCAGGCTTTACGTAAATTAACAGGAACTATTAGTAAAACTGGAGCAACTTGTATCTTTATTAACCAGCTTCGCGAGAAAATTGGGGTAATGTTTGGAAATCCTGAAACTACTACAGGTGGTAATGCCTTAAAATTCTATGCTAGTGTTCGTTTAGATATTCGTAGAATTTCGGCTATTAAAGACCGCGATATGGTGGTTGGAAATAGAGTAAGAGTAAAAGTAGTGAAGAACAAAGTAGCTCCACCATTCCGTCAAACTGAATTCGAGATTACATTCGGACAAGGTATCTCTAAAGTAGGTGAAATTGTAGATTTAGGTGTAGAGTATGGAATTGTTAAAAAAGCTGGTTCTTGGTTTAGTTATGGTGATACAAAATTAGGTCAAGGTAGAGATTCTGTTAAATCCTTATTAAAAGATAATCCAGAATTAGCCGACGAACTAGAACAAAAAATAATGGATGCCTTAAATCCAAATCCTGAGACAGAGAATGAAGCATAAAAATATAATTTACGTATTTGCTCTTTTCGTGTTCTTTGGTTTTGCTTGTCAAAACTCTGAACCAAAAGAAGTAAAAGGTCAACAAGAAGAAGTAGTTAAAACTCGTGTTTTAACTACTTTTGATTCTTTAAATCTAGGTATAAATCAAGATCCTACCAATTCTGTTCTTTATAATAAAAGAGCAAACTTCTTTCTAATTGCTGGAGATCATAATAAAGCTTTAGCCGATATTAGTACTGCTATTCAGTATGATACGACTAATCCTGATATATGGCTTACATTAGCAGATATATATTTTGCTAAGGAAAGGTTTGTTGACAGTAGAGAGATTCTATTGAAAACAAAAAAGATGGATCCAGAAAATACGGCTGCAATCCTTAAGTTGGCTAGATTGTATTTTATTTATCAAGATTATAAAAAGACCATGGATTATGCAGATGAGGCTTTAGATTTAGATCCAATGCTTGCTGATGCTTTTTTCTTAAAAGCAATGACTTATTCCGAGAAAGGGGATACAGCCAGTGCAATATTTCAATATCAGAAATCTGTTGAAGTCGAGCCTGATTTTTATGACGCATGGGTTATGTTAGGTAACCTTCAAGCTGCAAAAAATAATCCCTTAGCAGAACAGTATTATCAGAATGCTCTTAACCTTGATACCAATAATACACATGCTATTTATATCATGGGCTTATACTATCAGAATATTGGGAAATTAGATGATGCCATTGGAATGTATGAATCGATGATCGATAAGGAGGAAAGTGAAAATGCTTATTATAATATAGGATATGTAAATTTGGTTTATATAGAGGATTATCAACAAGCTATTATCAATTTTCAGAAGGCATTAAATATTAATGAGAATTACTATGATGCACTTTTTAACCTAGCCTTAGCTTTAGAATTAAGCGGTGATAAAGAAGATGCTAGAGCAAAGTATAGGGAATTACTAAAAAAAGTGCCCAATCACGAAAAGGCACTTTCTCAACTTAATCAATTAGATTAATTTATTTTTTAGCTATACTCTTCACCAAGTGCTTTAAGTTCGTCTACAAGACTTTCTGAAGCTCTTTTTAGTTCTACAAAGATTTCTTCAAGACCAGAAGAATCGCCTTCTTTTCCTTTGGATTCTAATTGGCGAGCATATTCTTCAGTATCTTTATCAAAGAAATTTGCAGTAACTCCCTTCATGCTGTGAGCATTTTTGTATAAGCTGTCTAAATCTCCTTCTTTTATATTTTTTTCCAGATTTACCATTCTTTCTGGATATTCAGATATATATATATCAATGATTTCTTTTACAATTTCTTTGTCGAAAATCTCGTAATTGGAATTAAATGTGGCCTTGTCTATCATAACATCTTAATATTTTAACGTAAAGTTAGTGAAAAATATCATATAACAAAACGAAAATGATATACGTAGTGATATTTGTTGAAGGTGTTTGTGTAGGACTGATATTTGCAGAAGCAAAAATGAATTATAAATGTAAATTTTTATGATCCACTTTTAATGGGTGTATAATATTGTTTGCTTTGGGTGCGAATTTCATGTTGCAACTTCCGCATGAAGATGAAGTGCAAGAACCGCAAGCAGATTTTGTACTGTTGTTTTTAAAGAGTTCAAAAAAACCAAATAGTTTATAGAATGTTCGTCCAAATGCAATAAGCAATATGATGTAAACAATTATTTCTTGTATCATAATTAAAATATTAAATGTCCAATTTGGTTAACAAGAAATGCGAGTATCCATGCTAAACCTGTGGTATAGGTCATCATAAAAATGGCCCATTTCCAACTTCCCGATTCCTTTTTTATGGCGGCAACGGTGGCGATACATGGAAAGTATATTAATACGAAAATAAGGAAAGCAAAAGCCACAATTGGATCAAATACTTTTTGCCCTTTATTTGGTCCAAACTTATATGTTTCCTCTTGTAATCTCTTTTGAAGTATTTCGGCTTCTTCATCCGCATCGGCTTGATAAAGTACGCCTAATGTACTAACTACAATCTCTTTTGCACTAGCTCCAGCAATTAAACTTACGCTCATTTTCCAGTCGAAACCCAAGGGTTTCATCACAGGTTCAACTGCTTTACCCAACATACCCAGATAACTTTTCTCTTGTAGTTCAGCAGCTTGTTCTTTCTTTAAAGTAATCAGCTGATATTGATAATCCTCTATTATTCTATGATCTTTCTCAAGGCTAATACTCTGCTCTCTTTGTGCAATTTGTTCTTCGTAGTTTTTACTGAATTCTACATTTCTAGGAAAATAACTCAATGCCCAGATAATGATACTTGCTACCAAAATAATACCTCCCATTTTCTGCAAGTATTGTCTGGTTTTAAACCACATATGCTTTAATGAGTTTCTCATGGTTGGAACTCGATAGGGAGGAAGTTCCATGACAAATGGAGAGTCTTGCGATTTAAATAATGTTTTTTTGAAAATGATAGCAATTAAAACTGCGAGGATGATTCCAATGGAATAGATGCTAAATAATACGGTTCCTGGGTTATCAGGAAAAAATGCACCTATGATGAGTAGGTAAACAGGTAATCGAGCCGAACAAGACATGAACGGGTTTATGAGCATGGTGAGCAGCCTGTCGTTTCTGTTTTCTATGGTACGAGTCGACATGATAGCTGGAACATTACAGCCAAATCCCATCAATAGTGGAATAAAAGAGCGACCATGAAGTCCCATTTTATGCATCAGTTTATCCATGATAAAGGCAACTCGGGCCATATAGCCGGTATCTTCCATCAAACTAATAAAGAAGAACAAAATGAGGATGTTAGGAAGAAATACAATCACTCCACCAACTCCACCAACTATTCCATCCACAATCAAATCTTTCAGCATTCCATCAGTCATAATTTGATTGAGGAAATTGCTGAGATAGGAAACACCCGTTTCTATCCATTCCATGGGATATTGACCCACATAAAAAGTAGAATAGAACATAAGCCACATAAAACCTAGAAACACAGGGAATGCAAAAATCTTATTTAAAAGAAATGCATCTATAATATTTACGGTTTCCCATTTTTTACTTTGACCAGGTTTTAATGTTTCTTTTAAAGCTCCACCCACAAAAGCATAACGAGCATCGGCTATTACCGTTTCTGGCTCATCACCAAATTCATGCTGCAATCTCTTTTGTGCTTGTTTAACAGCTTTGCTTATAGCTTTTACATTTTTTAAATCTTTTATCTTTTCACAAGAATGTTCGTCTTTTTCCAATAATTTGATGGAAAGAAATCTACTACTAACTAAATCTGTTAAGTGATAGTTATCTGGATTCTTGATGAGGTTTTGTACATAGGAAATGGCTTTCTCTAGCTGTTTCCCATAATTGATATGAATATGACGGATAAAAGGGTGTCTATCGTGATAAACCTCAATTACCGTGTCAAAAAGTTCTTTTATTCCTTTCCCTTTGAAACCAACTGTAGGAACCATGGGGATTCCAATCATTTTTCCCAATGATTCATAATCAAAATCATCCCCTTTTTTCTCTAACTCATCGTACATGTTTAAGGCAATAACCACCTTAATATCCATATCGATAAGCTGTGTGGTTAGAAATAGGTTTCTCTCCAAATTAGAGGAGTCTACCACATTAATGACTACATCGGGAGTTTCTTCGAAAATATAGTTTCTTACATAGAGTTCCTCAGGAGTATAATGAGTAATAGAGTAGGTGCCAGGAAGGTCGGCAATATTAAATTGGTAGTCGTTTTGAACAAACTGCGCTGTTTTAGCATCAATGGTCACACCACTATAATTACCCACTCGTTCTCTCGACTTACTCGCAAAATTAAAAAGACTCGTCTTACCGCAATTTGGGTTACCCACTAATGCCACATTGATAATCTTATCTTTTCTGATATGACCTTTTTTTGGTCCGGAGCCATCCTCCATCATACCATGATAATCGGGAGATTTTAAACGACCAGACTCATTCTCCATGATTACATCAATTAACTGTGCTTCTTGTTTCCTGAGGCTTACATCATAATCCATGATGCTATAGTCAACTGGATCGAGAAGGGGAGCAGATTTTAATGAGGTCACTTTTTTACCGACCACAAAACCCATTTCAATAATTCTAGTTCGAAAAGCGCCACGGCCTCGAACCTTAATAATAATACCGCTTTCGCCTTGCTTTAAATCGTATAGGGTTTTCATTAAATCTTATATATCGGCGAAAGTAATTTTTATTTAGACATGTTATAAAGAAAGAGCTCAATATACCTAATAGTTGGTATAGGGCTCTGTGATGGTGGAGCAAATTCAAAAAAAATGGTCAGAAACAATACTGCTTCTGACCATTTGAATATCTTAATTTATTAAAACCTTACAGTTGCGATTTAAGAATCAGTTCTACTTTTTCAGCATTGACTAATCCTTTTTCTCCTAGTTTAATTTCGTTTCCTTTAGCCAAGTTTTCAATAATAGCAGGAATATCTTTTTCTTCAATTCCATAATCTGAAAGCTTAGTTTTTACCCCGAGAGATTGGAAGAATTTTTCTGTTTTTTCAATCACTAATTCCAAATCGAATTCTTCGTTGCTGATGCTATAAACATTACGAGCAAATTGTCTGATTTTTTCTTCTTTCAAATCAAACATTACTCTCATCATACCAGGCATAACTACTGCTAATGTTTGAGCGTGATCTAAACCATGTAAAGCAGTAATCTCATGTCCAATCATATGTGTAGCCCAATCTTGAGGAACACCCAAACCAATAATTCCGTTTAGTGCAGAGGTGGCCGCCCACATGACATTAGCAGCTATATCGTAATTAAAATCTTCTAATACATATCGTTCTCCATAACAAGAAAGGGTTTTTAAAACACCTTCCGACCAATGGTCCTGAATGCTAGCTTCGTTAGGGAAGGTAAGGTATTGCTCCATCACATGAATAAAAGCATCAACTACACCATTTGCTTTTTGGCGTACAGGAAGGCTTTCCATTACATTTGGATCCAAGACAGAAAACTGAGGATAAGAAAGAGGATGTAAGAATGCTAGTTTTAGTTTAAATTCTCTTCTACTTACCACGGCGCCCATATTCATTTCGCTACCTGTTGCAGGAAGAGTTAAAACACCAGCCAATGGTACTGATGCACTAATTGAAGCTCCTTTAGCAAGAATATCCCATGCATCTTCGCCTTCGTATTTGGCTGCTGCGGCAATAAACTTGGTTCCATCTAAAACACTTCCGCCACCAACAGCTAATAGAAAATCGATATTTTTCTCTTTAACAACGGCTGCTGCTTTCATTAAAGTCTCAAACTCAGGATTGGCCTCTATGCCACCAAACTCATATGACTCGTGGTCTTTTAATGCTTCTTTGACCTGATTATAAACTCCATTCTTCATAATGCTCCCTCCTCCGTATGTGATGAGGACTTTTGCGGTTTTAGGAATTTCGGTTGCTATTTTACTGATGGTACCTGCTCCAAAAATAACTTTAACAGGATTTCTATATTCAAATGAGTACATAGTATTAAATTTTTATGCAAAAATATAAAATGAAGAAATGTAATTACTAGTCTTTAAGTAAGATTAAGAATTTTAGTATAAAATTAATGTTTAACGAATTTATAGTTTGAAGATGAATCCTTGTTAATAAAGCTAATGATGTAAATGCCATTTGGAAAAGATGAAATATTAATTGACAATTCAGTATTTGATTTTAGTGATTCGAATATTAACTGACCATTGGAATTTCTAATTTGAACTTTTGATTTAGATAAACCACTCGCTATAATATAATCAGATGTTGGGTTAGGGTATATATTGAAATCAAACTCATTTGGGTATTCTGTAAGCGCAGTTTTATTGTCAATATTAATTATCCAAATATCCCATTCACCATTATTATAAGACACATCTACATCATTAGACCTAGTTGTGCTTGATAAGATAAACTGATTTGGTGTTTTTTCTATAATAGAAGGAGCTTCATCGTGACCACTACCTCCATAGTTATTTTCAGAAATCATATTACCATTAAAATCTAACCGTGCTAACCAGATATCGTGACCACCATATACTTCGCCCACATCTCCACCAGTTCCTGCCTCACCTACAACAATATAATTATTATCTGAAGCAATCAGTATTTCTTTTGAATAATCATTCGTAAGGCCACCTATAGCATTTTCCCATTCTATATTTCCATTTTGGTCGAGCTTTATAATCCAATAGTCATAACCCCCATTGTTATCACTTATATCACCATCGTCTGACATTACAGTTCCTAAAACTATATATCCTCCATCATCAGTTTGTTTAATATCAGAAGCTATATCGGTATTAGAGCCTCCTAAGCATTTTTGCCATTGGATATCTCCATGTAAATCTAATTTTAGTATCCAAATATCAGTTGCATATGTACTATGATTACCTGAAACATCTCCATTATTAGAGTATGTTGAACCTGCAATAATATAACCATCATCATTGGTTAAGAATATTGCCTTTGCCTCGTCCTGTAAAGAACCGCCATAGGATTTTTGCCAAACAAGATTACCATTATTGTCTAGTTCAACTAACCAAGCATCTTTAGAGCCATGATTAAAAGTAATATCACCATCATTAGAATCAAAAGTACTTCCGACAATCATATAGTGGCCTTCTGCAGTTTGAACCACATCGTAGGATTTTTCATCACCACTACCACCAAGGCAATTTTGCCATTCTATATTACCAATAGAATCTAATTTTACTGCCCATATATCGTTTAATCCTCCATGAAAACCAGAAACATCTCCATCGATTGAGTTTGTTTGACCTATAGTTAAATATCCTTTATCATTAGTTTGAATAATAGCATAGGCCCTTTCTGATTTACTACCACCAAGGCAATTTTGCCACTCTATATTTTCTTCTTTGTCAAATTTTAATATCCAGGAATCTATTTTTGACCCATCTGAAGTATGATTATTTGTTACATCACCATCACTAGATAGTGTGTAGCCACAAACAATATATCCACTATCTTGTGTATTAATTATTTGACAAGCTCTATCGTGATTGCTTCCTCCAAAAGAATGCTCCCAATTGATTTCAAAATTTTGAGATGATAAGCTAGATATTAAGAAAAGTTGGAGTATTAGAAAATAAATATTGATTTATTCATGCTTATAATTATAATACATATCACCTACGAAAATAGAAATAATTATCTTATGATTATAAACCTTTCCAAACTTAATATGTAATTAAATTTAATGTATGAAGCTGATAACAAAACAAGTATATCCTTCTTCTTTTTCAGTCATATAAATATCACCTTCCATTTTAAGCATCATTTGTTTGCTTAAGCTCAGCCCAACGCCAGTTCCGTCTTCTTTGGTTGTGAAGAAAGGAACGAAAATCTGTTCTTTTATTTCAGGAGGAATAACAGGACCGTTATTCGAAATTTCGATGCTAGTTTGTGTTCCTGTCTGTTGAAGGTTTATTTTTAATATTGGATTTTCAATTTCAGAATGGAGGAGACTTTCATATGCATTCTTTAGAATATTATGAATCACCTGTGCAATGAGTTGAGCATCGGTTTCGATAAATACCTTATCCGGGATTTTAGATTGTACATTAAGCTTGTTAAATTGTGGATAGGTAGCAACAGCAATTAATGCACCATTTAAGACTTCAGAAATATTGGTAGTATGAATTTCGGGTTTAGGTAGTTTGGTGAACTTTCGGTAATTCTCAACAAATTTCATTAATCCACTACTTCTGTCTTGAATAACATTGAGGCCTTTAATGGTATTGGCTATTACTTTAGGGTTTAGTTCTTCTACTTCAATGGCTTGTCCTTCCTTTTTGTAATATCCTGAAATTACTTGAGATAAAGTAGTGATTGGGGCAATATTATTCATGATTTCATGAGACAAGGTGCGAGCTAGTTTAATCCATGCTTCTACTTCACCATTGTCAAGTTCTTTTGTGATGTCACTTACTGCCACTAATCTGATTCTTTCGTTTTGAGTTTTTATTTCAGAGAGTTTAAAAAGAAGTTTCTGTCCATATTGATTTTCGAAAATAGCTGAATTCTGATTTAGAGGATGGTGAGTTAGGAACTTTGGCAATGCCTCATCAATATGTCTAAAGGTATTTACATGATGGAACTCGTAAAGTTGAGTGAGCTTAGTAGCTGCTGAGTTGATGTTGATGATTCTATCATTTCCATTAATAGAGAACAATCCTGTGGCCGATTGCTTAATGACTTTCTTAAAATACTGTTCTTGAGTATTGATTTCGATTTTGGCGTTTTTAAAAATCTCGTTCAACCTGTTCATCCCCTTATAAACATCATCGATAGATTTATTTCCAGATTTAGGAGGAGGTTTTAAAGTGGTATCCTCGTTTTCAATTCCTAAAAGGAAAAAGGCCATCCAGCGATTGATATTATTGAAGTATTTAATGAGTAAAACAACAGTGATAACAAGAAGTACGAGTAGGGCAGAAGCCAACCAATAATTCTGCTCTGAGATTACATAATAAGCTCCAGCAATGCTCAATCCGATAATTATCAGTAAGCGGATGGTGATGTGTATGTAGAAGTTTTTATTTGACATTTCTTTTTTTTATTTCCACTCGAAGAGCGCAAAGATAATATACACTAGGCTCGCAAAGGTTTTTTCTGTTTTTTCTAATGATTTAATACCTGAATGATTTAATGATACAATAGTTTGTTCCGATTCCATTATTCAATTCTTCTATCATTGCCTCATTCTCTCATTGTTTCCATGATTATTTCTTTTGCTTTAATATTTTCCTTTGCACACTTTGCGTGAATTTTTCTTAGCGCACTTTGCGTGGAATCTTTCTTTCCCCACTTTATGAGAAATCGACTATAAGTCGTATTTCTTCAATTTACTATACAAAGTAGGTCGAGTAATCCCCAAACTTTTAGCTACCATGCTCATATTTCCTTTGGCTTTTTTTAAACTAGCTTTTATCATTTTCTTTTCCATTTCCTCTAAAGTTCCTAATTGAAATCCTCCGGAATTAGATTCATGATCCTCATTGAGACTAAAGCTGAACTCGTCTAACTTCGATTTCTCTGCTAAAATGACCACCTTTTCCATGCAATGTTGTAATTCTCTCACATTACCAGGCCAATTGTAGGATAAGAGTTTTTTCTCAGCCTTCTCGGTTAAACTAAATGCTGGTTTTCCGTATTTCTGAGCGTATTTGTTTAGATAGAAATGTGCCAATAAAATAGGGTCATTTCCTCTGTCTCTCAGCGGAGGTAATTCTATGTTTATGGTATTGATTCTATATAGTAAATCTTCTCTAAACTCACCATCCTCCACCATTTTATGTATGTCTTTATTGGTCGCTGAAATCAGTCTGATATCAATAGGAATAGCTTTATGACTTCCGATTTTCGTAATAGTTCTGTTCTGAAGAGCAGTTAGGATTTTTGCTTGCATGGCCATAGAAAGATTACCGATTTCATCTAAAAAAAGACTTCCTCTTTGAGCAGCTTCGAACTTTCCACTTCTATCCTCTTTGGCATCGGTAAAAGCACCTTTTTTATATCCAAATAATTCGCTCTCAAATAAAGATTCGCTAACCGCTCCCATATCTACGTTCACTAATATCTCATCTTTGCGTTTAGATAAACGATGAATTTCACGAGCAACTAATTCTTTACCAGTTCCATTTTCTCCAGTAATAAAAATATTGGCATCGGTTTTAGCTACTTTCTCTATCATATTCAACACCATCTTCAAACTGTCAGACTGGCCAATGATAGAGTGAGAATTAGCATTCAATTCATTCTTTAAAAGATGAGTAGTCTTCTGAAGGTTAGCGTTTTCCAGTTTGGTTTTTCTAAGTTTGATACTGGCGTCAATGGTGCTTAATAACTTATTATTATCCCATGGTTTTAGAATAAAATCGAAAGCACCTTCTTTTACAGCCTTAACAGCCAGTTCCACATCTCCGTAGGCCGTAATTAGAATCACAGAAATGCTGGGGTCGAGTTTTTGAATTTCTTTTAGCCAAAATAAGCCTTCGTTGCCGGTATTGATTCCTGTTTTGAAATTCATATCCAAAAGCACCACATCAATTTGTTCTTGTTTGATAGTAGAGATTAAGGAATTTGGATTGCTTAGTGCGAAAACGTCATCGAATTCTGTAAGTAAAAGCATTTCTAGTGCTTCTCTTACTCCTCTATTGTCATCAATAATTAGAATTTTCTGTGACATAACGAATGATTATTTGTGAATCATTGCGAAAATACTCAATTGATAAATAGGCTTGACTTGAGTGTAAAAATATTTTACAGTTAGTTTGTAGTTAATTTTGTTAAGGAGTGTATATATTGGCTTAAATTTTGAAGTCAAATGAGTTAATAATTTTGAAATTTTAATTAACAGGAGAATCAACAGAAAATTGATGCAGATTAGTTTTAGTTGGGTTTGGGCAATCATTTGTAGGCATGGCGGAATCTACAACTTTAGAAAGCCAAGCAGAGTTTTCTTTAAATGGATTTTTATTAAGGTTAAAAATTGTATCTGGAGTGATTAGTACCTGAATATTATCGCTGTTATGAATAGTGAGTTTTATACTATCAAATTTTAAGTCGAGTAGATAGCTTGGTGATGCAGAAGTGTCACTTGTACTGTATATAGTATAGGTATGATAATCGTTTGAATTTTGTTGAGAATCCATAGTAAAACTTGTTTCAAGATGCTGGCCACCAAAATCGCTTGCCAAATATAAACCCACTGCATTCACTGATTTAGGGTACAGTAAAACGTCTATAGAATATTCTGTAGGGTTTATAAGAGCAATTTTTGAACTATAAAATGTTCCTGGACAATCTACATCAGAGGTACATGAAGAAAGCATAATCAAAATAAATGAGCTAATAAAATAAATTTGTTTTTTCATTTGGTATTGCTTTAAAACGTATAATTTGTTAATTTTGTAAGCAAATGTAATTATTTTATGGATTACTATAGATTTTTATTGTTACAAATTATAAAACCCTATCTTCAGT
>JADGDY010000095.1 GCA_016744655.1 Bacteroidales bacterium
TCATCTTTTTAAGTATTTTGATTGCATTTAATGACAAAGTGTAATTATATTGTTTGCATCTTTGCTGTCTATATAAAGTCTGTCTACAAAATAATGTGTTTGATTCAGAAAGTTCGAATTCGAGGCTTGTGAAGTCTTAGAATTAGGAGTTTACTTTTATAAATGACTAATTATAGGACAAGCGTAACGAAGAAGTCGGACTTTATGGACAAACAATAAATACAAGTAAGAATGAACCTGTCTAATACCAAAAAAAACATAGTTAAAATTGGCGCTGTTGAAATGGGTGACCAAAAGCCATTGGTTTTACAATCCATGACTTCTACTTCTACAAAAGATATTGATGCCACAGTTGAGCAATGCATTAGAATTGCAAAAGCTGGTGCACACTTAGTAAGAATTACGGCACGCGATACGCGTGAAGCCAAAGCATTAGGATTAATTAAGGAAGAATTACTGAAAAGAGGATATGACATTCCACTTTCTGCTGATATCCATTTTAACCCGAAAGCTGCTGATGTGGCTGCTCAACTAGTGGAAAAGGTAAGAATTAATCCAGGGAACTATGTGGATAAGAAAAGTGGCAAAACCAGTTGGACAGCAGAAGAATATGCTTTAGAACTCCAAAAGATTAAAGAAAAACTAAGTGGATTAGTTGAAATTTGCAAAACTCACGAAACAGCTATTAGAGTGGGAGTAAATCATGGTTCCTTATCCGAAAGAATCATCAATAAATATGGTGATACTGCACAAGGAATGGCAGAATCGGCCATGGAGTTTATTCGCATATTTAAAGATTTAGATTTCCACCAATTGGTCATCTCTTTAAAAGCCAGTAATGTGGTAGTGATGGTTAGCGCCAATGAGATATTCAAGCAAAAGATGGAGGAGGAAAATCTTTCTTATCCATTACATTTAGGTGTCACCGAAGCTGGGGATGCTGAAGATGGCAGAATTAAATCGGCTGTGGGTATTGGATGCTTACTGAGTCAAGGGATTGGAGAAACTATAAGAGTTTCCTTAACTGAGGAGCCTGAATATGAAATTCCTGTTGCTATTGAAATTGCTAAAGCTGCAGAAGAAAACATTTGGAAGCATAGGGACAAGAAAATGAGTTTTTCGAGACGTAAGAGTTCGAAAGTATTGGAATTTGGAGACCAACAAGTCCCTATAGTTATCGGGAATTTAAATCTAAAATCATCAGAGAAACTAGAAGCAGATTATTATTTCAAGGAAAACTCTTTGATATCAAAGGACAACAAAACTCAAATTCATCAAATTTCTCTCGCCCAACTCGAAAACGAAAATCTTTCGAAAGACAAAAACTACTTTCTGAGCTTCATAGCTTCAGAATGGAATGCAGAATATTTATCATTGGCCTCCTCTAATAGACATTTAGTTTTAGTCATTAATAAAACCGAAGATTGCAAAATTGATGAGATTCATCAGGTGGTAGAGGATATTATTTCAAAAGGAATTAAAAACCCTCTTGTATTAAGAGTTCAAAATCCAGAAACAGAAGAGAACAGGCTAATGATACAATCTGCTGTAATGGCGGGACCATTTTTCTTAAAAGGATTACTGGATGGAATCTGGCTAGACTCTCCTATTTATAATACCAATGATATTAGTTTTGGAATATTACAAGCCAGCAGACAAAGAGTAAGCAAAACAGAATATATCGCATGCCCATCTTGTGGAAGAACCTTATTTAATATTCAAGAAAAACTTCAAGACATTAAAAAGAAGACTACTGCATTTAAAGGCCTAAAAATAGCAGTAATGGGATGCATTGTAAATGGCTTAGGCGAAATGGCCGATGCTGACTTTGGATATATCGGCGCTGGATCAGGCAAAGTAAACATCTACAAAAAGCACGATTTGATTCAAAAAAATGTTCCAGAAGATGAAGCTTCAGATGCACTTCTCGATATCATTGAAAAAAACCTGTAGTTTGACAATATCTGCCTAATTCAGACTTCTTACAGAAGGTAAAATTCAACAGAAATCATCACTTAACTACTTAATTGTCTGATTGATTTTCGATTACGAAAAACACTTTTTAAGAAAAGATTATTTAAATATTTTACGGATTCTATTAACTTTGGCGGCTATGAATATTGTTATTGCAGGAGACGGAGAAGTAGGTTTACATTTAGCTCAACTATTAGCAGATGAGCATCATAATATCACATTTATCGATCCTAATGAAGAAAACTTAAATCTCATTGGAAATCATACTGATATTATGCCTGTTGTGGGTAGTTCTATTTCGGTAGATGTATTGGAGGAAGCCGGTGTAAAAGGTGCTGATTTATTAATCGCAGTTTTGCATGACGAAGCCATTAATTTACTGACAGCAATACTTGGTAAAAAGATTGGTGCTAAAAGAACAATTGCTCGAATTTCTAATGTGGAATTTATGAGCGAGAAAAACCGAGCTATATTTGAAGAAAAAGGAGTTGATATTTTAATTAACCCTGAACAAGTTGTATCTAATGAGGTTGTTCAACTCCTTAAACAAACAGCTGCAACAGAAATATTTGAGTTCTCAGGTGGAAAGCTTCAATTATTTCTAATTAAGTTAGACAAGTATGCACTAGTTGTAAACAAAACACTAACTCAATTGGCCACAGATTATCCAAATCTAGACTTTAGAGCTGTTGCCATTCATAGAAATGGGAAAACAATCATCCCTACAGGTAATGACAGTTTCCAAGAAAATGACTTAGCTTATGTGATTACGAAACCTGGTGGCGTCAAACTCTTATTAGAATTAGGAGGAAAACAGAACTTCGATATTAAAGACATCATGTTAATTGGAGGTGGTAGAATCGGAAGAACTACTGCAAACAAACTTCAAGAAAAAATGAATATCAAGCTTTTTGAAAATGATAATAAAAGAGCAATTTCACTAACTAACGATTTAGAAAACACCCTTATTATTAAAGGCGATGCTAGAGATATGGATCTCCTAGAAAGCGAAGGGATTAGGGAGATGGATGCTTTTATCGCTGTTACTAACCATACAGAAACCAATATACTTACCTGTCTTCATGCCAAAAGCTTAGGTGTTAAAAAAACCATTGCTCTGGTAGAAAACATTGAGTATATCGACATCGCACAAAATATCGGCATCGATACTATCATTAATAAAAAACTAACTACAGCAAGTGTGATTAACCTTCACACTATGGAAGCAAAAGTGACCACTGTTAAATGTTTAAGTGGGATTAATGCAGATGTGATTGAGCTTGTAGCCATGCCAAAGTCGGCAGTGACAAAACGACCATTGAAGAAACTTTCTATGCCAAAAGGAAGTATTATTGGTGGAATAATTAGAGATGACGAAAGTCATATTGCGGTTGGTGATTTCCAATTACAAGCTGGTGATAAGGCAGTGGTTTTTGCACTACCTGAGGCTATTCATAAAATCAACAAACTATTTAAACACTAAACATGCGAAGGCAGTCGATTAACTTTAAAATGGTTTTCCGCATTATTGGTTTTCTACTGATAATGGAAGGACTCACTATTTTTACGGCATTACCCTTTTCATGGTTTTATCACCCTGATGGAATTACTGATTTTCAAATCATGCAGGGAACATCGGAATTTTATCCAATAATTTTAGCAGGCTTAATTACAATTTTTGTTGGATTAATTGGAATTCTATATACTCGGAAAGCACCTAAAAACATATCTAAGAAAGAAGCTTACTTAATTGTGAGTTTTAGCTGGATTGCCATATCTTTATTTGGTAGTCTCCCCTTTTATTTAAGTGGATATTTTGCATCATTTACGGATTCGTTCTTTGAAACCATATCAGGTTTCACTACTACAGGGGCATCTATATTAAATGATATAGAATCGATTCCTCATGGATTACTATTCTGGAGGAGTCTGACCCACTGGATTGGTGGTATGGGAATTATTGTTCTTTCTTTAGCTATATTGCCTTTATTGGGAATTGGAGGCATGCAGCTGTTTTCAGCTGAAGCCCCCGGACCAACATCTGATAAAATACATCCCAAGGTAAAGGAAATGGCAAAACGCCTTTGGGGTATATATGTGATACTCACTGTTGCCGAAATCATTCTTTTGATGGTAGGCCATATGAGTTTCTTTGATGCAGTATGTCATGCTTTTGCAACCATGGCCACAGGAGGATTCTCAACTCAAAACACCAGTGTAGCAGGATATTCACCTTTCATTCAATACATTATTATCATATTTATGGTATTGGCGGGAACTAATTTTTCGCTACACTATTTTATGCTCAAAAGAAAGTTTTCTAAGGTAAAATCCAACGAAGAATATCAGCTATACATTGGAATTATTGTAGCAGTGACATTAATAATAACAACAGGATTGGTATTAAAAATGAATATGGGACTTGAACAAGCTTTCAGAGATAGTTTATTCCAAGTTGTATCCATTATAACAACCACAGGTTTTGTAAGCTCAGATTACTTATTATGGCCTGCAGGTTTATGGTTTCTTCTTTTGATACTCTTCTTTGTTGGTGGTAGTGCTGGTAGTACTGGAGGAGGAGTAAAAGTAGTAAGGATATTAATTTTGATCAAGAATAGTTTGCTCGAATTTAGAAGACTGCTTCACCCACATGCTATTTTACCCGTTCGACTCAATCACCGACCAGTTACTCAAAACATTGTCTTTTTAGTCTCCTCATTCTTTCTTTTCTATATTACCACATTTGTTGTTGGGATTATTATAATGACAGCCATAGGTTTGGATTTTATGTCGGCAGTAGGTGCTTCAGCCTCAGCATTGGGGAATATTGGTCCAGCTATTGGTTCATTAGGACCGGTTGATAATTACGCTCATATACCAGATATTGGCAAGTGGGTACTTGGTTTTTTGATGTTATTGGGAAGACTTGAATTGTTTACGGTATTGATTATCTTCTCTCCTACTTTTTGGAAGAAATAATTCTTTTATCAAAAACTCGAGAAATTACTTAATAGAGAATTCATCCCAATCTAAACCAACGGTAAACTTCTTTCTATAAAGCTTCATTTCGTCAGCAGATAAGCTAATCGTTTGAGAGGATTCTATATTTTCAACCTCCTCTGAAATCACTTCGCCTTTAGGCTCTATCACTCTAGAAAATCCTGTATGCTTAGTTCCATTGGCATCTGGGCCAATCCTGTTGACACCAATCACGTACGCCTGATTTTCTATTGCTCTTGCTACCAATAATGATTTCCAAGCGTAATTACGAGCGGCAGGCCAGTTGGCCACATAAATCAGTAAATCATATTCATATTCACCTTGCTCATAGGTGTTTTTTGCCCAGACAGGGAAACGTAGATCATAACATACCAGTGGCTTTATTTTCCAACCTTTGTAATTGATAATGATGTTTTCTTGTCCAGCTGTGATTTTTAAATGCTCGTTACCTAGAGTGAACAAATGCCTTTTATCGTATTTCTGAATTTGACCATGAGGCTCAACCCAATACAATCGATTATAATAATTACCATCCTCCTTCACTATCATACTACCACATATTGCAGTATCATATTTTTTAGCATTATCAATCATCCAATCAAGAGAAACTTTTGCTGCTTCAATATCAACTGTTTCTGGCTCTACAACAAAAGCAGTATTAAACATTTCTGGTAATACAATAATATCAGCCTTCTCAGATAAGCTATTTAACTTCTCATCAAAAGCTTTCAAATTCGCTTGAAAATCATTCCAAACTAGATTGGATTGAATAGTAGTAACTTTTAAATCTTGCATAGGATTTCTGCTGCTTTTTCTAGGGTTTCTTCTTTTTTCGCAAAACAGAATCGAAGCATTTTATGGTCATCACCTTTATGATAAAAAGATGATACCGGTACACTTGCTACACCATGTTCTTTTATCAACCATTCTGCAAATTCCATTTCTGGCTTATCGCTAATTTCAGAATAATCTAATACTTGAAAATAGGTTCCAAAAGAAGGAACAGGTTTAAACCTAGAGTTTTTTATCAACTTCAAGAAATAATCTCTTTTCTTTTGATAAAAAGAACCTAAGCCTAAATAGTTATTTTCATCCTTTAAATGCTCTGACAAAGCATATTGAATTGGTGTATTAACCGTAAAGACAATAAACTGATGAGTCTTTCTGAACTCCTTCATTAAGTTTTCTGGAGCAACAGCATATCCCATTTTCCATCCTGTGGCATGAAATGTTTTCCCAAAACTAGCAACAACAATACTTCTTTCAGCTAATTCTGGATATGCGGAAATACTTTCATGTTTTTTCTTATCAAAAATGATGTGCTCATATACTTCATCACTCAATATAATGATATCGGTATCTTTAGTGATCTTGTGTAAAGCATCTAAATCTTTCTTTGAAAGAACTGCTCCTGTTGGATTATGTGGAGTGTTTAAAATGATCATTCTCGTACGGTGAGAAATCATTCGACTCACTTCTGTCCAATCAATATGGTAATCAGGAAGTCGAAGTTTCGCATATTTCACAATCCCTCTATTCAACTTAATAGTTGGAGAATAAGAATCATAAGCTGGTTCAAATACAATCACCTCATCTTCATCTCTAACAAAAGCCGAAATAGCTGTAAACAAAGCCTGTGTAGCTCCAGAAGTTACGGTTACTTCTGTATCTGGATTATAATCAGCTCCGTAAGTATTCTTAATTTTTGCAACTATTTGATTTCTTAACTCTGGCAAACCAGGCATAGGAGCATATTGATTATGTCCTTTTTTCATATTCTCATTAATGAGATTAACCAACTCTGCATCCACATCAAAGTCCGGAAAACCCTGAGCTAAGTTAATGGCACCATGCTCATTAGCCATCTGAGACATTACTGCAAAAATTGAGGTTTTTACCCCTGGTGATTTTGATATAATTGAACCTTTAAAAGCTTCCATAAAACGATTATTTCTAGAAAACAAAGATATAAAAAAGCCATATCAAAAGGATTGATATGGCTTTAATTTTTTATAAAAACATTAAACTATAAACCTAGCTTAGTCTTTACCAATGGTAAAATATCTGTACCATTTTTATAAAGTAATACTTGGTCGTTTCCGTTAATGATATATGTGAAACCATTCTCTGAAGCAACTGCATTAATAGCATCTTGTGCTTTCTTAATTAATGGTTCAGATAATTCCACTTGTTTATTCTGGATTTCATACTGAGCTTGCTGATTGAATGCTTCCATTCTCTGCTGCAAATCCATAATTTCTTTTTCTTTAGTTTGTCTGATGATTTCTGACATAGTAGCTTGATTATTTTGATAATCGGCATACTTTGCTTCTAATTCACTTTGCATAGCTTGTAATTGAGACTCTAAACCTGCTACAAAAGTTTCCAACTGCTGATTGATGGCTTCTTGACCTGGCATAACTCCTAATAATTCTTGGAAATCAATATGACCAATTTTACCAGTCTGAGCTTGAGCTGTTAGTGAAGAACCAGCAATTAATAAAACGACAAATAATTTAAATATGTTTTTCATTGTAATATAATTAGTTTCAAATTTATAGCAATTGGAACACCATATTGCGAGGCGCAAATTTATTCAAATAATTTAAATATCCGAATGACCATCAATAAAAAAAAGTATTGTTTAAGTTTCTTTAACTCATTGAGAAAATAAAAATGAGCAATAATGGTATACACACCCATTTTACAACTTTTCCAAATAGTACAGGAAATCTAATAAATCAGTAAAAACATATACAAAGGTTTTGTAAAATTGCAAACAATTATAAAATAGATAAAATGAAAAAATTTAGCTTTATCCTTCTAAGTGGATTAGTCTTGATGGCCTCTTCTTTATGGGCACAAGAAAAGGAACTTACATTTGAAGATGCCATTTATTATAATAGAAGTATTTTACCAAAAAGGCTCTCAAGTCTAGCTTGGCAAAGTAATAGTCAAAACTTCAGCTATAAAGAAAATGGGAATATTGTTCTTCGATCCATAAGTGATAAGGCCAAAGCCGACACCATTTTAAGACTAGATGATTTTTCGGGCCTAGTTCTTGGAGAAGATTCCTTAAAACTAAGCAGAATCCCATATTTCTCATGGGTAGGAAAAGAGGAATTAACTTTTAAAAACAATCATAAATTACTTAAGCTAAACACCAAATCTCAATTAGTAGAAGAATTAAATTCTTGGGAAGAAGGTGCAGAGAACTCTCAATTCTCAGTAAATAATGACTTAGCTTATACAATTGGGAATAATATTTTCATTGCTAAGATTGGTGAGAAAATTACTGTTACCAATGATAGTGTAGATGGAATAGTTAACGGGCAAAGTGTTCACAGAAGTGAATTTGGAATTACAAACGGAATGTTTTGGTCGCCAAAAGGAAATGCACTAGCATTCTACAAAAACGACCAAACCATGGTAAAGGATTATCCTTTAGTTGACATTACAGCTCGTGAAGCAGAAGTTGACAATATCAAATATCCAATGGCTGGAATGACTAATGAAGTAGTAAGGCTGGGTATTTTTAATCTCAATACTCAAGAAACCATTTTCGTACAGACAGGTGATTCCATAGACCAATATTTAACTAGCATTACTTGGGGTCCAGAAGAGAAATTTATTTATATCACCGTTTTAAATAGAGACCAAAACCATATTTGGTTAAACAAATACAATGCGGAGGATGGTAGTTTTGTTCATACCATTTTAGAAGAACAATCAGAGACTTGGGTTGAGCCAGAATTCCCTATGTATTTTTTGAAAGACAAAGAAGATCAGTTCATCTGGTTTTCGGAGCGTAGTGGCTGGATGCACATGTATATATACAAAACTAATGCTCAACCATTAGAAAAAACAGCACTAACAGAAGGCGATTGGATGGTGAATGAGTTCTTAGGTTTCGATGAATCAGGAAAGAATGTATTCTTCTCCAGTACCAAAGAAAGCCCTATACAAAAACACATTTATAGTGTGAATATCAAATCGAAGAAAGTTAAGAAATTAACTAAAGAACATGGAACTCACAATGCTGTGTTTAGTCCTAATATGCAATACTTCATTGACAGCTACTCGTCTACCGATGTGGCTAAAGTATATGCTCTAAGAAACGCAAAAGGTAAAGAAGTTTACGAGTTATTAAGAGATGAGGATCCTCTAGAAGAATATAATCTTGGAAAAATGACTTTAGGAACTATAGAAAATGAGGATGGTATTGAACTTCATTACAGAATGATTAAACCAGCTAATTTTGATACTGCTGTTGAATATCCGGTGTTCTATTATGTTTATGGCGGACCTCATGCACAATTAGTAACTGACAGTTGGATGGGTGGAGCCAATATGTTTATGCAGTTAATGGCCCAGAAAGGTTATGTGGTTTTCACTTTAGATAATAGAGGAACTCCTAACCGAGGTTTTGCCTTTGAGAATGCCATTCACAGAAAATTAGGAAAATTTGAAATGGAAGACCAGTTAGCAGGTGTAGATTTCTTGTTGGAGCAAGATTTTGTGGATGCTGACAGAATGGGAATTCAAGGATGGAGCTATGGTGGTTTTATGACAACCAATCTCATGCTATCGAACCCTGGTTTATATAAAGCAGGTGTTGCTGGTGGTCCAGTAATCGATTGGCAATACTATGAAATTATGTATGGTGAAAGATATATGGATACACCAGAACAAAATCCTGAAGGATATAAAAACGCAAATCTTTTAGAGAAAGTAGACCAGTTGGAAGATCACTTATTGATTATCCATGGAGCCATTGATCCAACTGTAGTTTGGCAAAATAGTTTAACTTTTGTACAAAAAGCAATTGAAGAGAAAAAACAAGTTGACTATTTTGTATATCCTAGAGCAGAACATAATGTTAGAGGGATTGATAGAGCTCATCTTCTAGAGAAAATGTATTTATATATTGATGGGCATTTAAAGAAATAGATTGATCTAAAATATTTAAGAAATGCCTGAGGAGTTCTTTTCCTTGGGCATTTTTTGTTACCAGCTTAATATATTCTCGTTAAATTATCTTTAGGCTTGTAGGAATTAGCAACCCATACAAAAAGTCTCTGATTCCATTTAGTCGGATTACAAATTCGACCTAGCTATTTATTCATTTTAAAGCAATTCTAATCTATAAGAATCCATTTTAATAAAGATAAATAGCAGCACAGTAAATGACCATAAAGAAGATCCTCCGTAACTAAAGAATGGAAGGGGAATACCAATTACAGGTGCCAATCCAATGGTCATGGCAATATTAATGGAGAAATGGAAAAAGAGTATCGAAGCTACTCCATATCCATAGATTCGGCTAAAGGAAGATCTTTGCCGTTCTGCAACTATAATAATCCGAATAAGGAGAAACATAAATAGCATAACCACAGTTGCGGTTCCCATGAAGCCCCATTCCTCTCCTACCGTACAAAATATAAAATCGGTACTCTGCTCAGGAACAAAATTATATTTAGTTTGTGTACCTTGTAGGAAACCTTTTCCTGTTGCTCCTCCAGAACCAATTGCAATAAGGCTTTGATGAACATTATAACCAGCTCCTCTATAATCTGTTTTCTTACCTAAAAGTACTTCAATTCTGGTTTTTTGGTGTGGTTGAAGAATGTTTTCGAAGGCATAATCAATGGAAAATATAAATCCACCTACCAATACTAAAATAGCCAAAAGACTGAGGATGTTTTTCCTTACTTTTTTCATCAAAAGAAATAATAAAATCGCTATCACAGCTACAGCAATCAGCATGGTAATTTTGCCAACGAGAAGGGTGAGTACAAAAAGTAAAGCGAGTAGTAAGCCGAGTATTAGAAAGTTTCCAGAAAACCCTTCTCTATAAAGCACTAAAATAAATGCAAAATAGACCAAGGCGCTTCCCGTATCGTTTTGCAAAAATATTAGGCCTGCTGGGGCAAATATGATAATTCCTGCTCTAATAATTTGCTTAACATCTTTTAAATTTATTTGGACACTACTCAGGTATTTAGCTAGTGCCAAATTGGAGGCAAACTTAGCAAACTCAGCGGGTTGCAAGGCAAAGCTTCCAAGCTGAATCCAGCTTTTCGATCCAGCAACCTCCTTTCCCATCACTAAAACTGCAACCAGCAGAAGCAAAGTTGCTCCATATATGACATAGGCAAAACTGGTGAAAAACTTCATGTCGATCATAAGAATAATAAAGATGAGAATAACAGAAGTCCCTATCCATAGAGCTTGTTTTCCATATCGCTCCCCCATATCGAATATGGAAGAATGTTCTGGATTATAAACGGCAGCGTACACACTCATCCACCCCATAAACGCTAGGGCAAAATACAAGCCTACCAACCACCAATCTACATTCTTTAATATGCTATTCTTTTCTCTCATTTTCTATCTCCATAAACTCTTAAAACACTTTTTCTTTATCTGAATAATAATACTAATCAGGTGATATCAGATCTGCTTCCAGAATTCTTTTCTCTTTTTCTTTTCTAATAACTGCTCTATGCAAATATTTCTCCATCATTAAACTGGCTATTGGAGCGGCCCATGTGCCACCGAAATCACCGGCATTCTCTACTACAACCGCAATAGCAATCTTTGGATCATCCATGGGGGCAAAAGCAATAAAAATACTGTGGTCATCACCATGGGGATTTTGAACAGTTCCGGTTTTACCACAAACTATTACACTATCCATAGCTCCTCGCCTTGCTGTTCCTCCTACTTGTACCACCCTTCTCATTCCTTCAATAATTGGAGCAAAATGCTCTTCTTTTATCTCGACCATTTGTTTCTCATTATACTTACTAATGATATTCTCAGGCTGACCTATCGATTTAACCAAATGTGGTTTGTAATAGAATCCTCTATTGGCAATAGCTGCGGTTAAATTCGCTAATTGCAAAGGAGTAATCAATAATTCACCTTGACCTATCGACAAAGAACGAACGGTTAAAGCATTCCAAACCCCTCGGTAGACTTTATCATAATATTCTACGGTAGGAACCATTCCTGGTTTTTCATACATTAAGTCTGTTTTAAACTTCGATCCCAAACCAAAACTCCTTACTTTTCTCGACCAGTTCTCAAATCCTTTTTTTACTCCACCAGCATTAGGGTTATTTAAAGTATTACGGAAGGTATTCCAGAAATAGGGATTACAACTTTGCTGGATTCCATAAATCATACCCAATGGAGTTATATGGTTGTGAGAACATTTAATCGGTTTTGACACAGTTCCTGAACAACTAAATTCTGTGTTGATGGTTAATACATCTTCATCTAAGGCAATTAAAGCATTTAGCATTTTAAAAGTAGAACCTGGAGGATAAGCAGCCATAAGAGCTCTGTTATAAAGAGGTTTCAAGGTATCATTTACCAATAGATTAAAGTTCTTTCCTCGGTTTCTTCCTACTAAAATGGAAGGATCATAGGACGGACTCGAAACCAAACTTAGAATCTCACCTGTAGCGGGTTCAATTGCTACAATAGAGCCTAACTTATTCTTCATGAGAAGCTCACCATACAATTGCAATTCGGCATCGAGACTGGTATACAAACTTTTCCCATTTACTGCCAAAGTATCAAAACGTCCTTCTTTGTATTTACCTTTTTTTCGGTTAAGAACATCAACCATCACATATTCCACACCTTTTTCGCCACGCAATTCCTTCTCGTAAAACTTCTCAATACCACTCTTACCAATATAATCGCCTGAGCGATAAAAACGATCTTTTTCTAGGTCTTTTCTATTTACCTCACCAATATCACCCAAATTTAGGGCCCCAGATTGATAAGGATACCTCCTCAAGGTTCTTTCTTGCACATAGAATCCAGAAAATTCATATAAGGTTTCTTGAACATAAGAAAATTCTTCTTTGGGAATTTGCCCTAAAAACAAAGACGCTTTGTAACGACTATAGTTCTTAGCTTTAGTCATTCGTCGCTCAAATTCTTCACGAGGAATTTGTAATAAGGAACAAAGTCGTGTGGTATCTAAATTCTTCACCTGCCGAGGAATAACCATTAAATCGTATGCTGCATTATTTGCAACCATAATTCTACCATTCCTATCAAATATGATTCCACGGGCCGGGTAAATCGTATTCTTCCTAATTACATTATTATCAGCGGACAAAGCATATTCCTCTTCTATTATTTGAACATAGAATAAGCGCGTCAAAAATATCAATCCCAACAAGGAAATGATACCAATCATTATATATTTTCTATCAGAATAGTTGTTCTTCATGTGCAGGGTGATTCCATGCAAAATTAGACAATTTGATGAGGCTAAAAATCTAGAATTAAATACATATTTAACTATTGTTTGTTAATACCTAGAACGGCTTCGACAAATTTATTTTAGGAAAAATAAAATTGTTGCTCGTTTCTGAGATGTATTTTTTGTATCTTTAAGCTTCCATAATTATTAAAATCTTGTCCTATGAAAAAATCTTTTATCCTTTTATTTGCATTTACATTGTTGGTTTTTACTTCCTGTCAAAATCAAGATCAGAAAGAAGTAGCAAAAAAACCTGAGAAAAAAGAAATTGACTTTGAAAAAGAAGAAGCCAAAATATCTGAGCTTCTAGACTTACTTGCCTCTAGTACCGAAAGTGGTGATATGCCCATGATAGAAAACATTTGGTGTCCGAAAGAAGATGTCATTTTAATTGGTACTGAGAATGATGAAAAACTAATGGGATGGTCTACAATTAAAAAAGCCATGTCGGG
The DNA here is from genome assembly GCA_016744655.1 of Bacteroidales bacterium. Lineage (GTDB taxonomy): Bacteria > Bacteroidota > Bacteroidia > Bacteroidales > UBA12170 > UBA12170. Next base: position 13,714 of record JADGDY010000095.1, read on the forward strand.
TCAGTTTAATTCTTTAAACGAAACTCTTATTTCTATAACCGACCAGAACATATCGTTTGATAGAGATGCTCGTACCGCTTGGTTCTTTGAAGAAATGAATTATAATTTCATCTATAATGATAAAGCTATGAGCCTGGATGGAATCCGTTTTACTGGTGTTTTTATTAAAAATGATGAAGGTGTTTGGAAATTGGTTCAAGGCCATGTTTCTTTACCTACCAGCATTGACATGAAATAGGGCTACATTCTAACTTTCAGATACACATTTTCATTATTGACTAATAGTTCTTTAAAGCTATAACTACTTATTACAGTTGTTTTATTACTCTGGATTATGGCTCTATCGCCACTAGTTCCTTTTACCTTTTTAGGGGTATTGACAATAAATTTATAGTTCACATAATTCAACATATCTTCTGAAGGAAGTTGCTCACTTAGGTTTTGCTCTTCTAATAAGCGCTCAAGATATGGACTAAGATTAGGGCGGACTACTTTATTCTTCTTTATCTTTAAGAATTTCTTGAGAAACATATTAGGCTTAATCTCAGCCAAAGCATATAGGGCATTATTTAAAGCTTTCTCATTTTCAAAATCGAAGCTGATATTAAACTTCAATTGTTTTGTATTCAGCTCCTTCTTTATATTGGAAATTCCTGATTGAGCTTTCAGAAGACGTAATTTTTCGTCCAACTCTTGAATTTGAGGAACCTCTGGTACTCCTCCCATCTGAGTCATCATACCACTAAAACCTCCTGTTTCAAGGTACATTTCATATTTTCCGGAGAGATCTTTATTAATAGTAACCTCCTCAACTAAATCAATGCAAGATGTTAAGCTTAAAGAGATAAATATAATGGCAATACTAAAAAGCAACTTTCTCATTCGTATAATTTTTGTGCAAAAATAATGGAATATCCACCCCTTTAACGAATGAGAAAGTAAAGTATTACCGATTTAGATTTTTTTAAGGTTTAATTTTGTTTTACAAATTTCTTTTGAACTAATTGTTGCTCCATTTCACACTGCAAGATATAAATTCCATTTTGCAGTTCAGAGATGTTAATTTCTAAATCTTCAAATGATTTTTCCCTTTTACCTTCTATTATAATTTGACCAGAAATATTGAATACTTGATAGTTGACTTCTCCGGTTTCTTGAGTTTGGATTTTAATGGATTCTTTTGCTGGGCTTGGGTAAATTAGAAAATCGTTATTTCCAGGTAATTCTTCTTGACCAACAAAGAAATCAAAGGGGTAGATTATCCCTAGTTCAATACCATCGTCAACCACACCTATTAATTTAACTTCTCGTTTAGAAGCACCACCTCCGTAAGGTATATCATAGTAATTGTAACTCTCAGGGTAACCATATGCTAATGAATATATAATCTTTGATTTCACATCATCCCAATAAGGTATTAAAAATTCATCTTCAAAAATTCGAAATGTAGTTTTCCCTCCAGGAGAAACGACATTCTGTTTCACTCTACCCTTCCATGAATCATCTATAATCTCAGTAATAACATATTCTGTTCCAGAATAGGCATAATTAGTAACCTCATATTCCCCATAAGTGTCAGGATACGACTCTGTAAACTCATTGGCTTGAAAAGTCAAATCCATATTCCCACTTGAATACTGAATTGGATACCAAGTGTACATAAAATTGTATTGATACCTTTTCAAGTAATCAACATTCAGAGTTATAGAATAACTATCTCTTTGTATATTAACTATTTTGTATCGATAATAGGTAGTATCAGATTCCCATTCAAAATCATCGTAAGTTGGCCATCCTGAAAAGTTATAAGAGCGGGTATATAAAAAGTCTCCTATTGTAATTTCAGAAAACATTTCGTTAAAGCCGGGAATAAAAACACCTTCATCTCTCTCCTCAATACCAACTAATTGATATTCATCTCGCCAATTAACAATACCATGACTCTTCGACAATAAAACTGTTTCTCCACTGGAAAGCTCTATATTTTTTACAGTATCATTGATTCCAAATATTTCCATAGGTACAATTTCTATAACTGTAGCAGTTATATTCAACAAATCGTCAAAAACCCAACTATCACCGAGGACAGCAAGAATATTTAATCTATAATTCTTGTTATTATCGTAAAACAACCATTCTCCATTATTTCCAACATTTATCTGCCTTAATAAAAACTGTGATTGATTTAAATGATAAAAACTTGGATTCAAACAAGTATCACAATATTCTACAGTTGTATTTAAAAAATACGTTTGAAAATCAGTCCCATTTTGTACTGAATCTACCCAAAGCACATTATTAATAACCTCCAAAGTTTCATCAGAGGAATAACAAAATCTCTCAGAAATATTAATTGGCGCCCAGTTTTGGGCAAACAATCCTGTACTTACTAATATCAATATAGTTAATAGTATATGCTTTTTCATAATCTTTATTTCTTATGTGAATACTAAGCCCCGTTTACTTTTGCTTGATAAACTTTGAGCGACTAACCTGATGATCATGATCAAATTGCAAAATATAAATTCCATTTTGCAGTTCAGAGATATCAATCTCTAAATCTTCAAATGATTTTTCCATTCTACCTTCCATTATCAATTGACCAGAAATATTGAATATATGATAATTGATTTCTCCGGTTTCATGAGTTTGAATTTTAATGGATTCTTTGGCAGGACTAGGATAGATTTGGAAGTTATTACTGGAGGCTAATTCTTGTTGGCCCAAAAAAACATCCAATGGGTAAATATACCCTAAAGTATCCCCATCGTGCAAGTATCCTGTTAATTCAACCTCGGCACTCCATTCGAATCCCCAATTTAATAATTCTAAGAATCCATATTTTGTGGAGTGCTCAACTTTTAAGAAATCACCGTAATCTATTGGGCATAACTCATAGCTATACAAACCTTCACATTGATATAATGAGCTTGAAACTCCCATTGACTCAGCCTCAAATAATACTTGACTCTTCATCAAACCACCCCATTTATGATGAGACAATTTTGAGATTAAAAAACCTTCACTAATAGTCAAACTATAATCTTCAAAATATAAGAGCTCATTTGGATAAGCATCAGTAAAAGAAGTCCTATATTTTGTGATTGTTCTATAACCTTCTGTAAATTCTAGGCTATAACCAGGGTTCCATTCCAAATATTTACTTCTTACATAAGCATATATTTCTAATGAATCTTCATACCATGTGATAGATTCTATTTCTATCCTTTCTGATATCTGAATATTATGCACTTCTCCATCAGCCCAAGCTCTTGTTCTATTTACGCAAACCACATCCCCTTCACTAATATCAGCATACATATCTTCAAAATTAGGAACTTGAAAACCCAAGTCACGGCCTTCAATACCAATTAACTGGTACTCGTTGTTCCAATTAACTATTCCATGCTCCTTTGATAAAACAATTTCCAATCCATTGGAAACAGATATTGTTTTTATAGAATCCTCTTCTCCAAATAAATCCATCACGCCAATTTCAGTGATGGTAGCTGTAATATTTGTAGCAAAATCCCAAGTAGTACTCAATGAGGCACCGGGTTTTAGTGTATAGCTTTCAAGTTCTTCTATTGGCAAAAAGAAAGTATCTTGAAACACCCAATTTCCATCTGGATATACCCATATATCATCCAATAAAAATTGTGGTTGGTTGTATAAAAACAAACTTCCTTCTCCATTTTCAAAAGGGATAGTAATTTTATTAAGGTAATAGGCTTGTATGTCATCGACTTGTTCGAATGATTCCACCCACAATACATTATTTATCATATCCAATGTATCATCAGAGGAATAACAAAATCGTTCAGAGGTGTTGATGGGTGCCCAATCTTGAGCGAACAAACCAATACTAAATGTTAACATTAAAATAAAAAGTAAATTTTTCTTCATAGTTTTTGTTTTAAAAAGTGAATAAATGTTTTTTTGGTTTTGATTTACTCATGCTATGAAAAACCTGAAAATAATTTATGAATACAGCCTATTACAACTCACAAAACAGGCATAATAGTAATTGAATTCTATATCCATTTCACCCCTTGAAAGGATTAGAAAGATCTGATTGATATTATTTTTGGTTTTACCCTCCAAAATTATACACATATTATAAGTTCAGCAATAGGGAAAATCACTTATTCTTAAAAAACCTTAAAAATAAAAAAAGTGCATATTGCTGAATTGCAATATACACTTCATTTAAATGATTGAATACTAATCTAAATCGATTACAAAGCCTATTCTTAATAATAACTACTTCATAAAAGACTTATAATACTGAGATTTCTTTTTATCATCGAATCTCGCATAAATATTAGCCATATAACTGGCATATTTTTTACCATCTTCCATATTCCAAAGAGGCTCAAAATATTTTAGTGATTTTTTGAAATCTGCAGTTACTATATCTAGTTGCTTTAAAAGAATCTTGTATTGCTTATTGGTTCTATTCTTATTGTATTTATCCATTTGAGACTGATAGCGATTCTCAGCTTGGTTATAATATTTCTTGGCTAACCACACCAAAGCTTCTTTATTCTTACTATCAAAAACTAATAATTGCTCAGCCAACTCATCACATTCTTCTGTTTGCTCTAATTCTTTATTTAAATCGAAATATAATTGAACATTAGACTCCTCAGATTTTGAAATAGAATCCATTTTTTCCCAAGTTGCTGTTGCACCTTCATAATTATCGGCTTCCATATACACTTCAAACAAACGGTTTCTCATTTGAGCACTGTCTTTTTCGCCTGAAAAATGATCTTTATAATACTCTAACGCAGTGAGTTCCTTACTCAGGTTATCAATAATTCTATATCGTTGAACCATCATCACATACATCTCGGCATCAGCATATTCTTTATCTCTTGCTCTATCAAAATTTTTCTCCGCTTTAGCATATTGCTCCATCGCAAACTGAGCTTTGGCAATTTCAGCATAGGCTTTCGGATTTACCTCAAGAGCACTTGTTTCTTGTTCTTGAATATAGGCATTCCATTGATCAATAGATTGCTGGTAAGCACCATTATTATAAGATTCTTTTGCTAATTGCTGATAATCAACAACTTGTTTTGGAGTACCACAGGCAGTAAATAAAATAGTTAATGATAGTAAATAATAGAAAATATTCTTCTTCATGGTTTCTTCATTTGGTTTGTATACAGTGAAAGACAAACTCTTGAACAGTGTCTTCTATTGTTCAAAAAATTAGTCGGCAAAAGTATAAAAATCTTTATGCCAAACAGATTAGTTTTAAGCATGTTTAAAATACTTTTACATAATTCACTTATTCTAGGCCGATTATTCCTTTGTCTGATATAATTTTATAAATTTGCAAACCTTAATAA
>JADGDY010000259.1 GCA_016744655.1 Bacteroidales bacterium
GGTATTGATGAGCTTCCTTATGGTTTGAAGCCTTTCAGATTTTGTTGACATAAGTTGTATATTTATACATTTTGATTCTTCAAAAATATTCAGTTATTTGAAATATCAAAGAATATTTTATTAACAATTTGAATATACTTTGTTAATGTTGGGCTGGAAATATTGAATTTATTGAGAGTGAGGGATTTATTGGTTTCTTAATATTTTCTTGATGTTTGTTTAGGCTTCTCGTAATAAATTTTCATCTAGCGACCTTTCACCAATTCATCTAATATTTTTCAATAGTCATGTATATTTTCCCAATGGAAAATAGTTGATACAAAAAAAGCCTCAACCAATGTTGAAGCTTTAATTTTTGGTGCCCAGAAAAAGATTCGAACTTTCACGCCCTTACGAGCACATGCCCCTCAAGCATGCGTGTCTACCAATTTCACCACCTGGGCAATCCTTTGAGGGCTGCAAAAATATTAATTTTTTATTACCAAAGCCTATTTTCTTCGAAATATTCTTAAATTTGAATAAACAAACTTCAATTTATAACATATGTTCACCGAAAAAGACCTAAACCAGTTTAAAAACAAGGGAATCAGCGAAGAAAAAGTAACCGAACAAATTAATAATTTCAAATCGGGCTTCCCATATATGCAGCTTTCAGCTGCCGCAACTAAAGAATACGGATTAAAAGCACTAAATGAAGAAGAAGAAAAGATTTTTTTAGAAGGATTTGAATCGAATTTTGATGGAAATCAGGTCATCAAATTTGTTCCTGCCTCTGGAGCTGCAAGTCGCATGTTTAAGCACCTTTTTGAGTTTGCTCAACAATACAAGATCAATGATGAAGGTAAATCCTTATTCGAAAAAGACAAAAGCTTCAATTCTGTATATTATTTCTTTGAACATATTCAGGAGTTTGCCTTTTATGACGATTTAAAAGCTGTATTGGCTAAAAATGACTTAGTTCTTGAGGAAGAAATAAAGAAAAAAAACTATGGAGTTATTTTAGAATTCCTTCTAGAAGATAAAGGCTTGGGATACGCTTCTCTCCCTAAAGGCTTATTGAAGTTTCACCACTACGATGATGTCAATCGTTTTGCAATAGAAGAGCATTTGGTGGAAGCTGCCGTTTATGGAAAGAACAAAGATGGAATTGCGGCCTTACATTTTACGGTTTCACCTGAACATCAATCTAAATTTGAAGAAACAATTGCTTTAGTGAAAGATAAATACGAGCAAGAATATGATATTCAATTTAGTATTAAATTCTCTCAACAAAAACCTTCTACTGATACTATTTCTGTAAGCCCCAATAATGAACCATTTAGAGAAGACGACGACAGTATTCTTTTCCGACCTGGAGGACATGGAGCTTTAATAGAAAATTTAAATGAAATTGATGCTGATATTGTTTACGTAAAGAATATTGACAATATCGTTCCAGATAGGTTAAAATCTACCACCTTTAAATACAAGAAACTGATAGGAAGCTATTTGAGGAGTCTTCAGGAAAAAGTATTCGACTATTTATGCGATTTAGAGGATGGTAATTTAAGTCAAGATGAGCTAAATGAGATGTACGAGTTCATGGAAAAAGACTTATATATTGAGGTTCCTAATTATATTAAAGCCATGGAGATCATGGAGCAAATGGATTGGTTGTTTGAGCAATTCAATAGGCCAATAAGAGTTTGTGGTATGGTGAAAAACGAAGGCGAACCAGGTGGTGGTCCTTTTGTAACTCAAGATGATGAAGGCAAGAAAAGTCTTCAAATAGTAGAATCCTCACAAATCGACTTTTCACAGGAAGACCAATCGGATATTGTAAAAAATGCAACCCATTTTAACCCAGTAGACTTGGTTTGTGGTATTAAAGACTTTAGAGGAGATAAATTCGATTTGACAGAATTTGTTGATGAAAAAACAGGTTTTATATCTTTGAAATCGAAAAATGGTAAAGATTTAAAAGCTCAAGAATTACCTGGCTTGTGGAATGGAGCCATGGCCAATTGGATTACCATCTTTATGGAAGTTCCAATTTTAACTTTTAATCCAGTAAAAACGGTGAATGATTTATTAAGAGAACAACATCAATAAAATATTATAGAAAACTAAAAATGCCTAGAATACAGTTGTTTTCTAGGCATTTTTTTATATGCTTATGTATTAATTCATCCTAATAAATACCTTACCTGAGGCCAACATAATACCAATCTTATTCATATCGGTTGTATATACAAAACCACCATCTACAATTACCTGGTTTTCATCTACCTTTAACTGTCCTACTAGGCCAACTAATGCTCTCGGATTTTTACTTTGGTCGTTATTTTTATCATTACCAATAAAACCTGCATCATCAGAAATAATTCCTAAGAGGGCATCCCCTTCTTGGTATTTCCTAGCTAAGCCATTTGCTAAATTAATTCCAACCACATCTCCTACTATCAACGCACCTTCACTTTGGAAGTATTCAGCATAATCACCGCCTGCAGTTAAATAACTATGACCTGCTGTAATCTTCACATCACCATCTACATGTAATTTACTTGTGGGCTCAGTGATACCAATTCCCACATTTCTATTTGTAAACAAAGTTAGAACACTATTGGTATTAAATCTGAAATCGAGATAATCTCTATTTGAAATATTCCATTCGTTATTGCCATTCTTTAATAATAATTCTGCTTTTTTGTTTCCATCACCTTGATGAATTAAAACCTGTGCATTAGAAGTTGAACGGTAAAACTCCCATTTGGCATCACCATATACTCCCACATTAGCCCAATCTTTATCACCAAAAGCTACTTTTTTAGCTCCATAAGCATGAATTCTTCCAGTTGTCATTAAATCACCCTCATCTCCTACCATAAAATTAGAACTATGAGTTTCAATGGTTGACCAGTCCGTATTTAAAGGAAACTCCATTCTGGTATGAAGTTCACCATCTTCATTAGAAGTTTCAATAGACCAATGGTTATGCATACTGCCATCCCAAGCAGACTTTATATGAGCTACAATTGCCGCTTGCCTAGTTTTAGTTGGTGAATACCATAAAATTGCAGGTTTACTAACGGAATCCATAGCTTGAAAGTTAATCACACCACTTTTATCTAAATGATATTCTGAGGAATACCCCCAAAGCCGTTTATTCAGACCGAGCTCAATATCTTTTCTATCATCTTCATCTAAATCCTTGGTTCCAATTCCTATTTTTCCATTTCCGTTAGAATAAAAATCAGGATTTTCTTCACTCCCAATCAATAATTCTCCACCGTAAAATATTTGCATTTCATCATCAGATTGGATGAGAATATTTTCATCTGAAACTAGAGATTTTGCAGCATTTGAAAAATAAGAGTAAGGAACAGTTAGCAATTGACTGGTTCCAAGAGGGACGAAATTACTCCCTCCATTTTCATCTATCTTTAAGCTTAGCTTTACATTTTGATGTTCCCATTCTACATTTTCAAAAGCTCCACTCTGAACATTTCCATTTCCAATTTCCAGAACAAAAAACCCAGTATTGTTGGTTGTTACAAGATGCGTTTCGGTATATCGTGTTTCGGGACTTAGATTTACTTGAATCAGTTGTATTAATACTTTGACATCTTGATTAGCAATCACATTTCCATTACCTGTTTTAGCTATTGCCTGGAAATTTATGGCATCTGAGTTTTGACTAAACAACTGACTCGCAAAAAGAAGCATTAGGAAAACTGATATAATGATGTAAGTATTTTTCATTGCGCAATATTATTATGTGGGTTTTAATTACTGATTGTTTATTTCTTAATCATTCGAAATATTTCTTTATTTCCATTTGACAGAATAAATTCGCATAAATAATACCCAGAATTTAATTGAGAAAAATTTATTCTTTT
>JADGDY010000260.1 GCA_016744655.1 Bacteroidales bacterium
TAATGTGTTTAGATAAATTGATTAAGACATGATTGCAATAATAATAGGACCCCAAAGAGTGAGGAAGATATTTGCAACAGCATAGGTCATGGTGAATGTTGGAGTTCCGCTAGAGTTTCCTGCTTTTTCGAGCAAAGCAGCATAGCCAGGGTTCGCACTTTTGCTTCCTGTTAGCACTCCTAATAATTCAATTGGATTTTTTATTTTAAATATTTTATAGTTTAAAAATGTCTGTACGATCATCGGAATCATGGTGACACCAATTCCTAGAACCAATAGGATAGCACCATGTTCTTTAATGGCAGAGATGGCAGGCTTACCAGCATTAAGACCAATAACGCCTACAAATACGGCTAAACCAAAGCTTTGAAGAAACTCTGCTGCTCCAGTATTAATAGCTCCAATTTTAGGATGCCTAGTTCTGAAGTAGCCAATCGTTAAACCTGAAACCAGACAACCTAGTCCAGATCCAAGAGTAACATGAGTTCCGTTAATAGAAAATCCAATCTCTCCTATAAGATATCCTATGACCATACCAAGACTAAAGGTAACAAACTCAGTTGCCGTAATTGAAGGGGCTTTATAACCGATTAGCTTTTGTGCTCTATCTAAATCTTTTTTGCGACCTACCAAATCAATTTCATCACCAATATGGATTTCTGTTCCTTTTAGAGCAGCTAATGGCTTGGCCATTCTGCTAATTCCACTGATGTATACTCCATGCCTTTGTGAAACTTTTGCTTTGTGGTGTATTTGAGCAATTGTGAGACCATGTATCTTTTTATTCGTTACAATTACTCGTCGTACTTCTTCGGTGAAGTCCATATGATCACCAAATTCAGAGATTTCCTCTCCTATATGAGTTCCCGCTTTCGCAAATACACTAATTAATCCACTCACAAAAAGAATATCTCCTTCAGCTAACTGAAAAGCACTATCGAGGACTATATTTTGGTCGGCTCTAATAATCTTTTCAATGGTAAGATCTGCATTGTATACATCCTCTAAGTCTCTTATTGTTTTCTTTTTGAATTTAGAGTTGATGGTAATCCTAAAAGCCCTCGTACTCACTCTACTTAAAGGATTGAATTCTCCTTCTCCGAGTTCTCCAACACCTCCTAGTTTTGCGGCTAGTTTTATGGCTTCTTCTCTAATATCCCATTTCATTACAATTGCAATGAACGAAACCATTAGAATTGGGCCTATTGAACCAAAAATATAGGTAATAGAATAACCAACAGCAACATTGGTTTTTAACGTTTCAGCTTCAGCAGCCACTAAGCCTAGCTGATCAATGGCGTTTCCTGCAGTGCCTATAATTGCTGATTGGGTAAGTCCACCAGCTGCTAGCCCTGCTGCTAATCCAGCATCAAGTCCTGCCCACATTGATAATCCTAGAACTGTAAGCAGTCCAAGTACTGTCATGCCAAAAGCAGCAACTAAATATTTTATGGCTGAAGGTTTAAGAGAGGCGAAAAATTGTGGACCTCCCAAATATCCAACCATGAAAATAAATAATGCGAAGAAGATACTTTTTACCTCATCGCTTACATGAATTCCTCCTACTTGTCCAAGTAAGACTCCTACAATTAATGTCCCGGCAATTCCGCCTAATTGAAATTTCCCCATTTTAAATTTCCCTAGCAAAAAACCTAGGCCTAAGGCTAGGAACAAACTTATGAAAGGAAAGTTTCGGAGCTGTTCGTAAATAATTTCCATTGTTATAGTTTTAATTAAATGTGTTTCTCTGAGTTAGAAATGGTAGATAGCCATTCCTTGAAAGCGATACCCTTCGCCTGAATCTTTTATTTTATTTACATTTTAACCATATATAAGCTCTAGACCAAAGTCTAGCCTGTCAAGTGGAGACCACATATAGTTTATGGCACCATAATTTGAGTTGTTATAAATCAGGTCTTCATCAAAATCTGTATTATCAATACTTGTAAAACTGAAAATGACACTTGAGTTTGCTCTTTTATTCCATGCGTGTTTGTAAGCAATATATCCCCCCATTACTGGGATTGCAGTCATTTTAGCATGTTTATTAGGTGCTGATGATAATCCCACACCTCTTAAATCATTTATGTAGTAAGATATTCCAGAGCCATAAGTATATCCAAATCTAATGTCATCAAATACGCCTTTTCTATGTGCAAATTTTATAACTCCTGATAACTCAGTACCCCATCCCATCACAGACTGAATAGATTCTGTGGATGACTCTGTATATGAAATATTCCTTACTATTCCACTTATTCGGATATTTCCCCATAATCCTACCATTTGTAAATATGCGATCAGATCAGGTATGTTTTGTAGAGACATGATATCATTTGGATTTGAAGGATAGGGAGTGTAATCTTCAGAATGTGTTTCTAAGGCTAAAGCCGTAGTGAATTTTTTATTGAAGATTTTTGTATATCTAATCATTGGGTTTCTTGGACCAGGAATACTATTTGGACCTTCAAAATCAACCTGAACAGGAAAAGCCGATGTGTTTTTCATAGTGCTCCATGTTTGGCCCAGTAAGAATCCTTTGTATTCCCCATAAGCATGACGAAGGTGAGGGACAAAGCTTGTTTCTGCCTCCGTATTATAGAAATCAATTTCAATATAAATACGAAGCTTGTTTTGGGAATTTGCTAAGTAGCTTCCATCTAGCGCAAGTCGGGATTGCCTTGCATCTATAAAACTTCTACCTTGTTTTTCTTTTTCTGAAGGATAAATAGGAATTCTGCTTGGGTAAAACTCACTGGTGTTTTGAATGTTTCCCCAGTCTATTCCGCCTATTACCTTGATATAGCCTAAAAAATTAAGATCTAACTTTTCGCTTTTATAATTCTTATCAAAATGCTTTCTGGATTTTTGAATGGATATTGGGTCTTGCTGGTCTTTTGTTGGGTTTACTTCCAACGATAATATTGAATCGGTTCCCTGTAATGGATGGGAGCTTTGTGAGAAGGAATTTAGACCAATGTTAATAGTAAATACTATTAAAATGAAAAAATATTTTTTCATTAAGGAATGGTTTTAAATACTAGTTTATATTCTTTGGTTAATTGTTCGTTTGAATTAATATAGCAAGCCGTAACTGTACTTTCCTATCAAAATTATGCAAAAAATATGTTAAAAACAAAGTATTTGAATATTTATCTAATGTGAAAATATGGTTACATGACTTTGTAAAAAATGAGTTAATCAAACAATAGTAAAATCAATCACTCACAATAAATTATACAAAGAGGCTTTTATCAATCATCTTGTTATTTGATTGGTATTATTTACCCCAGCTCTGTTGTATTTTATTATGTGAATTCAATGATAAAAGGAATAATCTTTTTCTGTAATCTATTTTAGATATAGAGAAATATTTACCTTTACACAATAAACATTTAGTATTACATTTATGAATTTGTCTATAGTGAAGAGAGTGATTTTTGTTTTTAGTTTATTTTTATTTCTGGTTTCATGTAAGAAAGAGGAGCAAATAGTTTCTAAGCAAAATATTTCCATTCAATCTAATTCTAATGATTTGGTTATCGAATATAACAAAGCAGATGTGGTTTTCTCATTTGAAAATATTTCTGATCATCAAATAGAATGGAATGTAATGGTTGTAGATAGTTTTATTTCAGTGGATAGAAATGAAGGTAGTCTAGGTGCTCAGTCAGCTACAGAATTATCTATTAGCCTTGACAGGAATTTGATTAATAGTGATTCCTTGAGATCAACTTTAATCATTTCAAGTTCCTATGGAGATCAATACACGGTTAACATAATGATAAACAACTATCCTGAGGATAAACATAGATTTTCGTTTTTAGTAAAAGATGCAGTAATTGGTGATGATGGGATTTATATGATTTCTAACGG
>JADGDY010000096.1 GCA_016744655.1 Bacteroidales bacterium
CTTTCTCTGAAGCTTTCGTAATAAATATCCGACAAACCGAAAGCGTAAAGCCAGTCATTTTTTTCAATAATCTTATAAGGCTGGAAACCGTTTTGAATAACCTTGAACTCGCTGTCTAAATAACAAGGCTCAGAAGGATCGGTATTCTCACAGCCCAAAAACGCAAACACAAACAAAAGTATAAAACATATTTTATGATGAATTTTTGGTTGGCATTTCATTTGAGTAACACAAATCAAATAACAATTAATATAATTTGAAACATAAAATAAGGAGATAAAACCATGATGAATTTAGTAAAAGTAAACAGAAACCCATTATTTTCAGATTTAATGAACCAGATGTGGAATGACTTTGAGAATACACCAAAAGTAAAACCAGCAACAAATGTTCTTGAGAATGAAGCTGAGTTTAAAATTCAGATCTCTATTCCTGGTTGGAATAAAGAGGATGTTAAAGTTGAAATTGACAAAACGCTTTTAAAAGTTTCAGGGACTGTAGAAAACAAAGATGAAGAGAGCAAAGATGAATTCTTGAGGAAAGAATTTAAAGCCACTTCATTTGAGAGAGCATTTACTTTGCCTAAGGAAATTGACCATGAAAATATTGTAGCAGAGCATAACAATGGAATTCTTGAAATCAGTATTCCAAAAAACCTCAAAGAATTAGAAAAAATGCAAAGATTGGTTGAGATTAAATAATTTTAGTTTGTATCAGAACATTTGAAAGCCGCCCAATTGGGCGGCTTTTATTTTATGCACGATTATTGTATTCATCAATAATGATATTAGAGATTTTTAGACCAGTTTGTTTAATGTGAATTCATATATTTTTCAAAGAAGGCCTAATAAATCATAAAATGAAACCATTTTGCAATCTTTGTTTTTTCTGAATTCAAAGATTGTTCACTATGTGCAATCAATAAAATAGGTTTTAAAATAATTATTATTTTGCATAGGTCTAAAATTCAGTAATATCACGTAGGAATTATTCAAATATTATGATTACTTTCGCACTCCTTTTCAAAAAATAGGAAAAATCAATAGGGGGATAGATCCATTGCTTTTGATAAAAAAATTGTTTAAATTTGTAAGGATAGTAGACTATTCCTAGTCTATTAATGTGTGATAAGGTGAAGAGAGAAGTATCGAATAATAGTGTAATGACAGAAACAAAAGAAAATATATCCTTAAAGGTCCTTTTAAAGAAGATTTTTGGGTTCACCAGTTTTAAGGGAACTCAAGAGGAGATCATTGAAAATGTACTTGCGGGGCGTGATACCTTTGTAATTATGCCAACTGGTGGTGGCAAATCTATGTGCTATCAGTTACCGGCATTAATAAATAGTGGAACAGCAATTATCGTTTCGCCATTAATTGCCTTGATGAAGAATCAAGTTGATATGATTAGAAATTATAGTACGGACAAGGGTATTGCCCACGTAATGAATTCTAGTCTATCCAAGAGTGAGTTGATGGAAGTAAGAGCAGACTTAACAAGTGGAAAAACAAAACTCTTGTATGTTGCTCCTGAATCCTTAACAAAAGAAGAAAACGTAGAGTTTCTCAGAAATATTGAAATATCATTTTATGCTATCGATGAAGCGCATTGTATTTCTGAATGGGGGCATGATTTCCGACCTGAATATCGAAGACTTCGTCCCATTGTACAAGCCATAGGCCATGATGTACCTATTATTGCTTTAACAGCAACTGCTACTCCAAAGGTAGAACAAGATATATTAAAGAATTTAGCCATAGAAGATGCTAATGTTTTTAAATCATCTTTTGACAGGGCTAATCTGTATTATGAGGTGCGACCGAAGACAAAAGATGTCAATAAAGACATTATCAAATATATAAAAACACAACCCAGTAAATCCGGAATTGTTTATTGCTTAAGCCGTAAGAAAGTGGAAGAGATAGCAGAAACGCTTCAGGTAAATGGGATTAAAGCTTTACCCTACCATGCTGGATTAGATGCCCATACTCGCCGAAGAAATCAGGATATGTTTTTGATGGAAGAGGCTGATGTAATTGTAGCAACTATTGCTTTTGGAATGGGGATTGATAAACCAGACATTAGGTTTGTAATTCATCATGATATTCCAAAATCAATTGAAGGCTATTATCAAGAAACTGGTAGAGCTGGACGAGATGATGGAGAAGGTAACTGTATAGTTTTCTATAGCTACGATGATATTGAGAAGCTTGAGAAATTCATGAAGAACAAACCAGTTGCAGAACAAGAAATTGCTAAGCAGCTACTACAGGAAACTGTTTCTTATGCAGAATCCTCCGTTTGCCGTCACCGACAATTATTACATTATTTTGGAGAAGAGTATACTAAAGATAATTGTGGTTGTTGTGATAATTGCCTAAAACCTAAAGAAAGCTTTGAAGGCAAAGAAGATATTTCTAATGCTATTCAAGCGGTATTAGATGTGAAGCAATTGTTTAAACGTGAGTATATTGTGAAACTCTTGGTTGGCGATATGAATTCCGATATTAGAGGAGCTAAGCACGATAAATTAGATATCTTTGGAGTTGGAGCTGAAAAAGATGAAAAGCATTGGAATGCTGTTCTTAGGCAAATCCTTATAAATAATTTCTTGACTAAAGAAATCGAAAACTATGGACTCCTTAAGGTCACTCAAAAGGGGCTTGACTTTTTGAAAAACCCATATAGTATTAAACTGACCAAAGATCATGATTATATAGAGGAGGCAGATAATAGTATTATAGTTGGAGGGAGTGCAAAATCAGGAGCTTTAGATGTTGCTTTGTTTAATATGCTTAAAGACTTAAGAAGAAAAATCTCAAAGGATGAAAATCTTCCTCCTTTTGTTATTTTCCAAGATCCTTCTCTGCAAGATATGACAGTGCAATATCCCATTACTTTAGAAGAGTTAAAAAATATTTCTGGTGTAGGTGCAGGGAAAGCAGCTAAATATGGAGAACCATTTATTCAGTTGATATCAAAGTATGTTAAAGATAATGATATCGCTCGCCCAATGGATATGGTAGTGAAATCTGTGGTGAATAAATCTGGATTAAAAGTATATATCATTCGTAGTGTAGATAGAAAATTACCTCTTGAAGATATTGCCAAAGCAAAGCAAATGACCGTCAATGAGATGATTACTGAGATTGAAAGAATTGTTACCTCTGGTACTAAACTCGATCTTAGTTATTATATCGATGATGTGGTAGATGAGTATCATCAAGAAGAGATACTTGAGTATTTCCATGAGGCAGACTCCGACAGTATTGAGGAAGCTCTCGATGAGCTTGGAGAAGAAGAATTTGAGGAGATTGAAATTAGATTGATGCGAATTAAATTCTTGTCCGACGTGGGCAACTAAAATAAATTTAGCATGCAAAAGCCACATAATGCTTTGTTTTTCTTACTATTAGTTTTAATGATTATAACTTCTTGTTCTTCTCGTTCAACCGATGAGATTGATAAACCTGAGGATCTTATAGCAAGAGAAAAGATGATTATTATAATGGCTGACATGCAGATTTCCGAAGCTTTTTTGGATGATCTCAGAAAATCAGGTGTCAGAACTTCTGATTCTTCCTTATTGTATTTTCAAAAAGTATTTAAAAAAAATCAAGTAAGTCCATTGGAATTTGAAAATAGTCTGTTGTACTATAAAAAGGATTTGGAGCAAATGGATCTAATTTATACCGATGTGGTCACTCGCTTAAATGAGTTAAAAGCCAAAAATGATGAAATTCTTCTTCAAATGAAGGCCGATTCCATTCGATTAGATAGTATAAAAATTATAAATCTTTTCATAGACAGTTTAAGTATTACCAGAGATTCATTAATAGTAAAAGATAGTCTTACTTTAGATTCAATAATTAATCATCATTTTGGCAATAAGTCGAATTAATTATTGTTATATATTTACCCATTAAAAAACTAGTATTGAAGTGTATGCATATGAAGCACTCATTTATTATCATTAGCCTATTGTTGCTTTCTTTCGAGGTGTTTACCCAAGGGACTAAGCTAGAGTGTCTTACTGTAGAAGAGCAAGACGGTTCAGTAAGCTTGAAATTCTCTGGAGCTCCTTCCACAACTCATTTTTTAATTTATCGTTCCGCCTCAATTGGTGGAACTTTTGAACTTATACACACCACTACAAGTGGGACTGTAGATGCATATCTTGATGCTGATATTAATGCAGCTTCTCAATCCTATGCATATTATGTGGCATCTTATAATAACAATCAGTTGCTTTCCGAATCTCAAAAGGTGAGGACTATCCTGTTGTCAGTAAGTAATTTAAATAATGGATTGGTTGATGTATCCTGGAACGATCCTGGTTTTAATCCCGATGTAGAATATCAGATTTGGCGTAAAGGATCTCAGACATTATTTGATGAGCACGATAATACTTTTAATACAGAGTATATTGATACTACTAGAATGTGTGAAGTAACTTATTACTATCAGATCCGAGTGATGACAAATGGATGTGAATCAGTGAGTAATGTACGAGGTGGTTTTTTTAAAGATAATAAGCAACCAGATTTAATCATTCCAGAAAATGCTACTGTAGATGTTGAAACTGGCGAAATTAGATTAAGTTGGTTATTACCAAGTATCGAAAATGCTGATATAAGTAAATATATGATATGGATAATGAATGAGGATGGTGAGTCAAATACTCAATATCCTGTAGCTGAGGTGTATGGCTATCATAGTTTATCCGTGCAGTTAGCTCAGGGTTTGGTTTGTGATACAACGTTAACATTTTCGATCACAGCACAAGATAGTTGTGGTAATTCTTGTGTTTGGACGCCCGATTATTTCATAAGAACGGTAAATATGCATCAGCCAGAATACAATATATGTAATGACGAATGTATTATTTCGTGGGATAGTATAATAACTTGGCAGGATGTAAACCTCGATGGTATTAGGGTTTATGAGAAAGTAGATGATGGAGAATTTGAAGTGGCGGCTACTCTTGGCCCCACCGAAAAAAAAGTAAGCCTTTTTGGTTTTGAAAGGGATATTGAATATAGATTTTATGTGGAGGCATTTAGTGAGGGAAATGAAAGAACATCAACGTCCTGTGTGAAGAAAATCACTGGACGTAAACCTGTGGTTACAGATTATACTTGGTTGCGTTCAGCTAGTGTAGTAGACGGGAAAGTAGAATTAAAATGGCAAGTGGACAGTATAGCCTATATACCGCAATTTGCAATAACACGATCTCATGCTGGAGCAGAATATGAAGTGGTGGATACTGTTATTGGTAGTTCGGATACCATACATTACTATACTGACATTTCTAGTAAATATTACCAAACACCTCAGCAGTATGTGATTCATCCTTACGATAGTTGTTTAAATATGGGGGAAGGCAGTAATGTAGCTATCACTATGAATTCTGCCGTGAGTTCTTATGCAGATGGTGAGGCACTTATTGAATGGACTCCTTATTCCAAAATGGATTCTATCATTGCTTACCAAATATATAGAGTAATTGATACCCTAGTTTATCCGTTTCCCGTTGGAGAGGTATATCCTGAATCCGAATTGTCCTTTGTTGATCATTATGATCAGGCTGTTCCTTTAACGGCAAAAGTGGGATATTATGTAGAGGCTGTCGGTCATTTTTCAGATTCAATGCCCATAGCAGATACCGCTCGGTCAAATATTAATTTTCTAGCTAAATTAAGCAATGTGTTTATTCCTTCTGGTTTCGATCCAGATGGAGGAGTAACCAATATGTTTATGCCGATTTATACTGGGATAAAAATGGAGAATTACAGCTTTAAGATCCTAAATAGGTGGGGGATGATGCTCTATGAATCTAATCAGCCAGTTTTAGGCTGGAATGGAAAGTTCAAAGGAGAGTTTGTTCCTCCAGGACCCTATGCTTATATTTTAACCTATGAAACCTTATATGGCAAAGTGATGAGAAAGAGCGGAATGTTCTTTGTGTTATAAGCTTCTTGTGATTTTCAATTTCTTAATTTGTTTCGTTCCGTAATGCACACTTAATCAGAATGATGTGTGTTTTGTAGAATTATGTAATCATAGGCAAAATACTGATTTCCAATTATAAATTGTCTTTTATATTAAAATCAATTTTCTATTTCATACTTTTGCATCTTCACTAGATCTTGTTGATATGATAAATGTATCAATATGAGTTCATTAATGTAATTTAATATTTTTAGATATGAAAGAAGATAAGCAGATTTTCGATTTGATCGAGCAAGAAAAGAAACGTCAAACTCATGGTATTGAACTAATAGCTTCAGAAAACTTCGTTAGTGATGAAGTGATGAAGGCCATGGGGTCTGTTTTAACCAATAAATATGCCGAAGGGTATCCAGGAAAACGTTATTATGGTGGTTGTGAAGTAGTAGATCAAACAGAGCAAATAGCCATTGATCGTGCTAAGGAATTATTTGCAGCAGAATATGTTAACGTTCAACCTCACTCAGGAGCTCAGGCAAATATGGCTGTTATGTTAGCTTGTTTAGATCCAGGGGATACTTTCATGGGATTAGATTTATCTCATGGTGGTCACCTTTCTCATGGTAGTCATGTAAATTCATCTGGAATTTTATATAATGCAGTTTCTTATGAAGTAGAAGAAGAAACTGGTGTTATTGATTATGATAAAATGGAAGCCAAAGCTTTAGAAACAAAGCCAAAGCTTATTATCGCTGGTGCTTCTGCTTATAGCCGCGATTGGGATTATGAGAGAATGAGAGACATAGCAGATAAAATCGATGCTATTCTAATGGCTGATATTTCTCACCCTTCTGGATTAATTGCTAAAGGTTTATTAAACGATCCAATTCCTTATTGTCACATTGTAACAACGACTACTCACAAGACGCTACGTGGTCCTAGAGGTGGAATGATTATGATGGGAGAAGATTTTGAGAATCCATGGGGTTTAAAAACACCAAAAGGCGTTACTAAGATGATGTCTACTGTTTTAAATTCTGCTGTTTTCCCAGGTATTCAAGGTGGTCCATTAGAGCATGTAATTGCTGCTAAAGCTGTTGCTTACGGCGAAGCTTTAACCGATAATTATATGAATTATATGCTTCAGGTACAAAAGAATGCTCAAGCTATGGCTGAAGCATTTATTGCTAAAGGATATCATGTGGTTTCTGGTGGTACAGATAATCACTTAATGTTAATCGACCTTAGAAGTAAATTCCCTGAAATTACTGGTAAAGTAGTTGAGAACACTTTGGTAAAAGCTGATATCACAGTAAATAAGAATATGGTTCCTTTCGATAGTCGTTCTCCTTTCCAAACTTCTGGTCTAAGAGTGGGTACACCTGCTGTTACATCTCGTGGTTTAACTGAAGAACACATGCCGATTATTGTTGATTTAATTGATGAAGTAATTTCAGATATTGAAAACCCAGCTGTACTTGATAAAGTAAGAAAAGAAGTGAATGCCCTAATGATGGATCGTCCATTATTTGTTTGGTAGTCATTCAATAATATTTCTTAAAGCCCGAATAGGTGAAGATACTTCTCTATTCGGGCTTTTTTTATTAGATAAAAAAATAATATACAGTATGTTGTTTATGTATATAATTTATATATATTTGAGTGCACTTTATTTATTTATCATGATCTATGAATTTAAACAATTCCTCCAAACCGCCGATTGTATTGTCTACAATACAATACAATACAATACAAAATCTATCGAATTATCTTGCGACAGGGTTCTTTGAAAATTAAATTTGCACCTTTTAAAACTCGTCAAATAAAATTCAGATTGATATTTATAGGCAAAAATAAATTCGACATGCTAAGGGCTGCATTAATTTAACCATAATGTTGAGGCCCAATTTTCGAAACACTTACCTCGATTAAATCTATTTTACTAATTTTATAAAAATTTCGATATGAATAGCATTACCAGAATAGCTGTGGCAATGATACTATTGCTAAGTATAAATATATATGGACAAGACAAAACATCTTCAAATTTAGCTGAGTTTTACCAATATATTGCTGAGCGAGAAGCTCATTTTGCCAATGAAATCAGAAATAATAATGGGTCCACAGAAGGTATTTATGGATACAAAAACTTTCAAAGATGGAAAAATACCTATATGGAAGAAGGTCATAATGATGAAGGCATGGCAAATGTTCTCAGTGGAAGGGCCTATTTCAATAGAAATATGAAATCTATAATGCAAAACACTAATACTACACTAGTGGAATGGGAAGAACTAGGACCAGTAAATAAACCAATTAACTATCTTTATGAAAATTACAATTACATTGGTCCTGCAGGCGTAGGGCGTGTTTTTTTTGTGGAATTTGACCCCAACAATTCAAATAGAGTATTTATAGGTTCACCAACTGGTGGTTTGTATTATTCAACAGACCATGGTGAATCCTGGACAAATGGAGGAACTGATCAGTTACCCGAGCCAGGTGTATCACATTTTAAAATGGTTCCAGCATCAAAATCTAATAATGAAACTTGGTTTATACTAACTGGTGATAGGGATAATAATTGGTCCTATACCCATGGAGTTTACAGATCTATAGATCAAGGTCTGTCATGGAAAAAAATCAGTACTGGCATAAGCATAGGAGATTGGACAACAGGAATTAAATTTCTTCAAAACCCAACTGCCTCAAACGAGATGATAGCCATATTTAGTAGTGGGATGTTTAAAACTACCAATATTTTACATCCAGATCCTGATGCAGTAATTTGGACTGAAGTTCCAGAACATTATTTTAATGAGGATCATTTTACAGATATTTGTTATCAACCTAATTCTAATTATCAAAATATTTATGCCTCTACTAGAGAAGGTATATATAAGTCTATTGATGGAGGAAGTTCTTTTTTACCACTCCCAAACCTACAAGATATTGATACACTAGGTAATAAAAGAGATGAGCGAAGAATCACATTGAGAACAACAGTTGCTAATAGCAATATATTATATGCTGCTATTATTACAAAAGATGGAGGGTCGAAATCAAAATTATATAAGTATCCTGATTCTACAGGACATTGGGAACAAAAGGGACTGCAATTACCTTATCAAGTCAATCCTCCATATGGACCAGAATTTGAAAGTATTGGATACGGACGATACCAGAGTTTCTTGGTCTCATCAATCGATGATGATATGCTATATTATTCAAGAGTGGGATTCATAAATAAATCTGATAATGGTGGTGAAACTTGGGAGAATTTAACTAATGAAAAACATGATGATACCCACTGGATATGTTTTGAGAACGGAGACCCTTCAAAAATATGGCTAGGAACCGACGGTGGGGTTTATTATACCGAAAATGATTTTGTAGATATTGAAGACAAAACATATGGTATAGGAATAGCCAGTATTGAAAATGTGGCCATATCAGAAAAATCACCTAATACTTTTGTGATTGGCACATGGGATTGTGGCAGTATGCTATTCAAACCAGAAGTAAACGAATGGGGAATCATTAGTGGAGGTGATGGTTTTGATGCACTTATTAATGATAATAATCTATCTGATCTTTATTATCATACATCTTCAAATGACGCTATTCCACAGAGGTTTGATGATGTTTTATATGATAGGGGAGATTATTGGTGGGATCCAGGTCCGTTGAGTGGTGACACAAATATTAATCCAAATGGCTTTCATCATACTATGATTAATGATTATCAAGATAAAAACATCATCTATTATCCGGGAAGAAAAAGAGTAGGAAGAAGTATAGACAATGGAGTAACCTGGGAGGAAATCTCAGAATTATCACATGAAACCTTTTGGGTGAGATATTGGGCTTTAGAAAATACCAAAAGCAATAGAGACATATTATATGTATCAAAAATCAGAAATGAGTATGCAGATTCAATACCTGATGATTTTAAAATACTAAAAACCACAAACTGTAGAGCACCAGCAGCAAATGTGACTTGGCAAGATATATCACCATATATAAACAATAGCTATTATAGACAATGGTGTGGAGATATGGCAATTAACGACGATAACCCAGATGAAATATGGGCTACATTTGCTGGTTATAGTAAAGAGTACAAAGTATTGCATTACAAAAACAATGCTTGGCAAGATATCACCGGTGATGCCAATAATACCTTGCAACACCTCAGTGTAAAACAAATTGCATGGGTTGGAGGTGGAGATAATATGCTACTCATTGGAACCAATTGTGGGGTGTATTATAAGTCAGATTTAGTGGAGAATTGGACTAAAATCGAAGGCATGCCCAATGTGAGAATAATGGAACTTGAGGTACAAAGAGATATTAATAAATTTGTAGTGGCTACCTATAGTAGAGGTCTTTGGAGAGGTAGTCTACCATGTGTAATTCCTGGAGCTAACCAAAATATCACTTCCAACACCACATGGAACACCGACCAATTAAAGGCTGGAAACGTTTATATAAAACAAGGAGCCAAACTTACAATTAGCAATTGTAAGATACAATTTGCCCCCGGTAAAAAGCTAATTGTAGAACAAGGAGCTGAACTTATAATCCAAAATGCTACCCTCGATAGCCGGTGTGCCGAGCTTTGGGGAGGTATAGAAGTTTGGGGAAATAGTAATCTCAATCAATCCTATACCAACCAAGGAGCGGTGAGGACTTATACTGGCACCAAAATTAAAAATGCCATTTGTGGTATACGAGCTTTAAAGTATACTGACGAACCTGTGGTAAATACAGGCGGGGGTATAGTTATTGCACAAAATACAGAGTTTATCAATAATAAAGTTGGCATCTCCATTCCTTATTATAGCCGTTTTTCTAATGGCAATCTAATTAAGAATTGTAAGTTTATTATTACCGATAATATCAAACAAAATATGGGTTCTGTACAAGGGATTTATTTGGCTGTAAATACATCTATATCTATTACCGATAATGAATTTTTATTTGAAAACAGTAACGAGAATTTACAATTGAATTCCATCGCCATTAAAAATTTTGGTGGTAGTGCCATTATCAATAAAACGGCAAGGGGGAACACCTTTAACGCTTGGGGATATGGCGTTTATGCCTCCTCTTTATTTGGAGCTGATCATTTAAGTATTAAAGAAAACAACTTTATAGATTGTAACACCGGTGTTTATATCTCGGGGCAAAGCAATAGTGAGATTGTTTTAAACGATTTTGATATACCCAATATGGAAACCAATAGTACACACCATGCCGGTCTATACCTAGATAACTGCTATGATTTCACGGTGGAGGAAAACACATTCCACTCTAGGTTTCGCCCAGGCAATCCAGTTGGTGAACCCATTGGTTTAGTCATCAACAACTCAGGAGCACATATAAATGAGGTGTATAAAAACGATTTCGAAAGACTTAAATACGCCATTTTAGCTCAAAAACAAAACAGAGCCAGCAATGGAGATGGGCTAACCTTTAAATGTAATACTTTTAATTTGAGTGGCTATGATATTTCAGTTGTTGACCCTGTAAACTATACCGGAATTGGTCAATACCAAGGTTCAGGAGATACCGTTCCAACAGCCCCAGCAGGAAATCAATTTAGTTATACCGGACCTACAGGTACTCCTACAGATATCAATAATGAGGAACAACAGATTATTTACTATTATCATAATGAGAATAATTATGATAAGCTAAAACCTAAATTCTATATTAACACAACTCCTCTTCATAATGTTCAAGATTGGGATATAGACACCTGTTGTCCGTCCAATTACACCAACAGTGGAGGTGGTTTAGAAGAAGCTAAGAGCAGGATGGCCTCTTTTGGTGAATCTTCAGAATCCTTAGGGCTTATTTTGGCTTCATTGGAAGATGGAGGAAATACTGCAGCTTTGCAAAGTGAAGTGGATAACAGCACACCGCCAGAAACTATGGAGGTATATACGGAACTCATGACCACTTCACCCTATTTATCGGACACAGTAGTGGAGTCGGCCATTTATAAAGAGAATGTATTGCCCAATGCCATGATACGTGATGTGATGGTGGCCAATCCTCAATCGGCCAAAAACAATGAATTATTGACTGCAGTTGAAGATAGGGCCAATCCTATGCCAGAATATATGAAAGCTCAAATTCTTCAGGGGAAATCGATCATTGGAGCCATGGAACAATTAATGGCTGAGCATTCCCACCACAAGCAAATCTATAATCAGGCTTTTAAACAATGTGTATCATTTTATTTAAACGATACCATTAATACAGAAACTAATATGGATAGTTTAATAAGTCTGCTAAATAGAGAACATAGGCTTGAGGCTAAGTATAAATTAGTAGCCTTAAACCTACAAGAAGGGAATCATAACGAGGCTCAACTACTAATGGATAATATCGAAAATCAGTTTAATTTAACTAGCAATCAACTTGCAGAATACAATCATTTACAAGATTATTTAAGCATAAGTAGTCAATGGCAAGAAAATGATTTTGATTTTAATAATTTGACTGAAAATCAATTATCCGAATTAGACAATTTAGAATTTAATGCCAATGGCTTGGCAAAAGTATATGCCAGAAATATAAGATTAGAACTGGGAGCATCTAATTATAAAGAACCCTATATTCTACCTGATGTGAATAAATCAACTCAAGCACAATTAGAAGAAGAAAAAATTATGGAAAGTCTAGAGGATTTCCATTATATCAAACTATTCCCTAATCCTGCAAAAAATTATATCATCGTAGAATATCAGTTGGAGAATAAATTAGAATCAGCCATGCTTCAAATCAGTCATATATCTGGAAAAATTCTAAAGGAGATTCCAATTAATGAGTTTCAAAATCAAGAAACCATTGATATAAGGGAACTGAAATCTGGAAATTATATCATTAGTTTATTCAGCAATGGTAAAGTTTTAGAATCGAGTACATTTAATATTGTTAAATAATCAATTAATGAGGCTGTCCAAAAAGTTATATTGGTCGTTGAGCGGAGTCGAAACGACTTTTGAGAATCAGCTGTTTTGTCACATCTACTCCACTCAGTGACCAACTATTCCAGACCTTTTGGATAGCCTCTTTTTAATTAAAAAATCATGAAACGATTTATATTACATTTACTTATAATTTTCGGCATAATCATCTATATCAATGCTAATTCACAATCATGGACAAAAACCTACGGACAAGTGAATACCACCGAATCTTCAACTGATATTATAGAATCCTACGATAATGGTTTTTATGTATTGGGGATGATAAAAAACAGAAAAGGTTGGCTTTTGAAAACCGATATTAATGGAGATACGCTTTGGGAGAAAGTGTTAACTACTAATAATGGGCAATTCAAACCTCAAGCCATTTCTCTTACTCCCAATAATGGTTGTGTTATTGTAGGAAATGCTTCTACAGGTTTAGATCCTTTTTTAAACCCCTTTATAACCAAATTAAATTCCTGTGGTGAAAAAGAGTGGTGCACCATGTTATATAAAGACAATGGAGCTTATGCTTGGGATGTCATAGTAAAAGACAATGGAGAAATATTAGTATTAACGGCTTATATGGGTGATGAAATATATGAACGAATTCACCTTTATTGTTTTGATTCTAATGGAAATGCATTATGGAGAAATCGATATGCTTCAAAATACGATCACCCTTTGTTGGAAGCCTCAGAGCCACATAAGCTCTATCATTTAAATGATGATAGTTATATGATAGTTGGTGATGGCTATTATCCTCAAGAAGATGACCCTAATGGACTAAAACCATTGAGAGCTCTTTTTATAAAAGTAGATCAAATGGGAAATGAGGAATGGGTGTTACCTTTTGGTAAAAGCTCACTTTTATTAAGTACTGGAAATGTTTTTGTTGAAAGTAATGATTATTTTTCTGGATTTGGCAGCCATTATACAGATTCTCTTAATCCTATTATTATGAATTTTGATTATCATGGCAATGAAATTGATTATCATATTTTAGAAAATGATACCCTTTTTAATAATTGTTTTGACTATTATTTTAGTTCTTATGCTGAACAATTAGAAAATGGATATTTCAATCTCGCGATTCATCACAATTATGAGTTATATGGTAAAGCAAATTGGGGTCAGGTAATCTTGGATGAAGAATATCATGTGATTTCCACCTTTAGACAAGGGCGAAGTTTTGTTCCCGCAATTATGGCAAAATCCTCAGATAATAAATATATACAAGCTTCAAAAACACCAGAACTTGCCGAGCCTTATTATTCTGATATTTTTATGTTTAAACTCAATGAGAACTTAGAATACGACTCTATTTATACCGAAGTCTATGAATATGATTATGAATGCGACCAAGAAATAGAATCAGGATTTATCTATTTTAACGATTGCCAAATGATAGTAGGAACCGAGGATATTCCAAATCCACAACAGTACTACGAGCAAAAGCAAAAAGTACATATTATAGCCTCCCCAAATCCAGCTTTGGAGGAAATAAAGCTGGCATTTGAGAATACCGAAAACCATCAACAAATGACCTTAAGAATTACGAGTATTTTAGGTCAACAAGTATACGAGCAGCCCTTGCAAAAAGCCCAAACCGAACAAAGCATCCTGCTTAAAGATTGGCAAGAAGGTTTATATTTGATTCAGGTGATTGCCAATGGTAAGGTGGTTAGTTTGGGGCGCTTTTTGAAGATGTAAGGGTTTGTTTTAATAAATGCAAAAACAACTGGAAATGAAACATATTGTATTTTACATATTATGTATTCTATTGGGCTTTGAAGCCACAGCTTCAATTTCTCAGGAGATTTTCGAGATTGAAAAAAATATTGATAGTACAATCCTAATCACCACCAACACCACATGGAACACCGACCAATTTAAAGCTGGCAACGTTTATATAAAACAAGGAGCCAAACTTACCATTAGTAATTGTAAGATACAATTTGCACCCGGTAAAAAGCTAATTGTAGAACAAGGAGCCGAGCTCATAATCCAAAATGCTACCCTCGATAGTCGATGTGCTGAACTTTGGGGAGGTATAGAAGTTTGGGGAAATAGTAATCTCAATCAATCCTATGCCAACCAAGGAGCGGTGAGGACTTATACCGGTACCAAAATTAAAAATGCCATCTGTGGTATTAGAGCATTAAAGTATACTGACGAACCTATGGTAAATACAGGCGGGGGTATAGTTATTGCACAAAACACAGAGTTTATCAATAATAAGGTAGGTGTTTCTATTCCTTATTATAGCCGTTTTTCTAATGGTAATCTAATTAAGAATTGTAAGTTTATTATTACCGATAATATCAAACAAAATATGGGTTCTGTACAAGGGATTTATTTGGCTGTAAATTCGTCTATATCTATTACCGATAATGAATTTTTATTTGAAAACAGCAACGAGAATTTACAATTGAATTCCATAGCCATTAAAAATTTTGGTGGTAGTGCCATTATCAATAAAACGACAAGTGGAAACACCTTTAATGCTTGGGGATATGGCGTTTATGCCTCTTCTTTATTTGGAGCTGATCATTTAAGTATTAAAGAAAACAACTTTATAGATTGTAACACCGGTGTTTATATATCAGGCCAAAGCAATAGCGAGATTGTTTTAAACGATTTTGATATACCAAAGATGGAAAATCCTACCACACATTATGCTGGACTATATCTTGATAACTGCTATGATTTTACGGTGGAGGAAAATGTATTTCACTCTACCTACAGTCCTCAAAAACCAACTGGAGACCCAATTGGCCTTGTAATTAATAACTCTGGAGCACATATTAATGAGGTCTACAAAAACGATTTTCACAATGTCAAATATGCCATTTTAGCCCAAAAGCAAAATAGAGCCAGCAATGGAGATGGGCTAACCTTTAAATGTAATACTTTTAATTTGAGTGGCTATGATATTTCTGTTGTTGACAATGTTAATTATACAGGGATAAGTGAATATCAAGGTTCAGGAGAAGATGAACAAACGGCGCCTGCAGGAAATCAATTTAGTTATACCGGACCAACAGGAACTCCAACCGATATCAATAATGAGGAACAACAGATTATTTATTATCATCACAATGATAATTACGATTATAAACTTACACCACAATTCAAATTAAACACTACACTTGAACCAAATTATCAAGATTGGGATGTTGACACTTGTTGTCCATCCAATTACATCAGTAACGGTGGTGGATTAGGAGAAGCTAAGAGTAGAATGGCCTCTTCTGGTGAATCTTCAGAATCCTTAGGACTTGTTTTGGCTTCATTGGAGGATGGCGGAAATACAGCAGCCTTGCAAAGTGAAGTGGATAATAGCACGCCACCTGAAACCATGGAGGTATATACAGAACTAATGACCACTTCACCCTATTTATCGGACACAGTGGTGGAATCGGCCATTTATAAAGAGAATGTATTGCCCAATGCCATGATACGCGATGTAATGGTGGCCAACCCTCAATCGGCCAAAAACAATGAATTATTGACTGCAGTTGAGGACAGGGCCAATCCTATGCCAGACTATATGAAGGCTCAAATTCTTCAAGGGAAGTCGATCATTGGAACCATGGAACAATTAATGGCCGAACATTCCCACCACAAGCAAATCTATAATCAGGCTTTTAAACAATGTGTATCATTTTATTTAAGCGATACCATTAATACTGAAACTAATATGGATAGTTTAATGAGCCTTTTAAATAGAGAGAATAGACTTGAGGCTAAGTATAAATTAGTAGCCTTAAACCTACAAGAAGGGAATCATAACGAGGCTCAACTCCTAATGGATAATATCGAAAATCAGTTTAATTTAACTAGCAATCAACTTGCAGAATATAATCATTTACAAGATTATTTAAGCATAAGTAGTCAATGGCAAGAAAATGGTTTTGATTTTAATAGCTTGTCAGAAAATCAATTATCCGAATTAGACCATCTTGAGTTTAATGCCAATGGCTTGGCAAAAGTATATGCAAGAAATATAAGATTAGAACTGGGAGCATCTAATTATATAGAGCCCTATATTCTACCTAATTTGAATAAATCTGCTCAAGCGCAATTAGAAGAAGAAAAAATAATGGAAAGTCTAGAGGATTTCCATTATATCAAACTATTCCCTAATCCTGCAAAAGATTATATCATCGTAGAATATCAGTTGGAGAATAAATTAGAATCAGCCATGCTTCAATTCAGTCATATATCTGGAAAAATTCTAAAGAACATTCCAATTAATGAGTTTCAAAATCAAGAAACCATTGATATAAGAGAACTGAAATCTGGAAATTATATCATTAGTTTAATCAGCAATGGTAAAGTTTTAGAATCGAGTACATTTAATATTGTTAAATAATCAATTTTTAGGAGATAGTATAATATTATATTATCTCCTTTTTTAAATACCAAAAAATGAAAAAAGTCAGCGTATTTTTAATTGTACTAAACCTGCTTATTCTTTGTTCTGAAAGTTGGTCGCAATCTTGGACCAGAACTTTTGGTGATATAAATAAAATTGAGTTCTCAAATGATATTTTAGAAACTTATGATAAAGGCTTCATTATTATTGGTGATATTGGAAACTCTAACCGAAAAGGATGGATGATTAAAACAGATGTAAATGGGGAAGTGCTCTGGGAAAAGATATTATCAACTGAACTTAAATCAATACAACCAATTGCAATAGACGAAACTAATGAACAGGGCTATGTTATTGTCGGCCATATTACAAGCGGTCAGACTAGAAATCCCTACATTACCAAAATAAACTCATGCGGAGAAAAAGAGTGGTGTACCACTTTATATAAAGATAGTGGAGCTTATGCTTGGGATGTGATAGCAAAGGAAAATGGTGAAATCTGGGTATTAACGCACGGCATGGGTGATGTGATTAATGAACGAATTCACATATATTGTTTAGACCCCAATGGAAATGTATTATGGAGAAATCGATATGCCTCTACTTATGACCACCCACTTTTAAGTTCTCCTATTGCAAAAGCAATTTACCAATTAAGTGATGGTGGCTATATGATTGTTGGCGATGGCTATTACCCGCAAGAAGACGACCCAAATGGACTTCATCCACTGAGGGCGCTATTTGTTAAAGTTGAAGAAAGCGGTATTGAAGAATGGATTTTGCCATTTGGAAAAAGTTCTCTATTGTTAAGTGGGGGAACTGATTTTATTGAAAACAATGATGGTTATTACACTGGATTTGGTGTCCATTATACTGATTCATTAAACCCAATGATTATGAATTTTGATTATCATGGAAATCAAATGGATTATCATATTTTGGAAAATGATACTCTTTTTAATAATTGTTTTGATTATCATTTTAGATCCTATGCTGAGCAAATAGAGGATGGAGGATTTAATCTAGGAGTTCTGCATAATTATGAGAATTTAGGAACCACTTATTGGGGGCAAATCATTCTTGATGAAAACTATAATGCTCTTAAAACCTTCAATCAATTGAATAGCAATTATCCATTTTCTATGGTAAAAACCTCAGATAACAAGTATATTCAAGCTTCAAAAACACCAGAACTTGCCGAGCCTTATTATTCCGATATTTTTATGTTTAAACTCAATGAAAACTTAGAATACGACTCTGTATATACCGAAGTTTACGAATATGATTACGAATGTGACCAAGAAATAGAATCAGGATTTATCTATTTTAACGATTGCCAAATGATAGTAGGAACCGAGGATATTCCTAATCCACAGCAATACTTAGAGCAAAAGCAAAAAGTACAAATTATAGCCTCCCCCAATCCAGCTTTGGAGGAAATAAAGCTGGCATTTGAGAATACCGAAAACCATCAACAAATGACCTTAAGAATTACGAGTATTTTAGGTCAACAAGTATAC
>JADGDY010000261.1 GCA_016744655.1 Bacteroidales bacterium
AGGAGCAAAACATGCCAGCAAAAAGAAAACATCCACAAGTAAAATCGCAACTTCATCCTCGAAATAAACATAAAGAACGTTATGACTTTGATGTTTTAGTAGATGCTTGTCCTGAGTTAAAAGAATTCGTAAGGGCTAACGACTTTGGGGATCTATCCATTGATTTTGCCAATCCTGTGGCTGTTAAAATGCTGAATACTGCTCTGCTTAAACACTTCTATAAAGTGGACTACTGGAATATTCCTGAGGAGTATTTATGTCCTCCAATTCCTGGGCGTGCAGATTATTTACTTTATGCCGCCGACCTTTTAGCTGAGAAGAATTATGGGAAGATTCCCATGGGCTCAAAGATTAAGTGCTTAGATATAGGAACAGGTGCTAATCTGATTTATCCACTCATTGGGCATCAAGAATATGGCTGGAGCTTCGTGGGTTCTGAAATAGATACTAAATCTATTAAATCGGCAGAGGAAATAATCCAAAACAACCCTCCCCTAAAAGGTAATACCGAGGTAAGGCTTCAAAAATACAATCAGAATATTTTCAGAGGAGTCATTAAAAAAGATGAACGCTTCGATATGGTGGTTTGTAATCCGCCATTCCATTCATCGGCATTAGAGGCACAAGCCGGAAGCCAGAGAAAAGTGAGTAATTTGAGTAAAGGCAAAAAGATAGAAGCGCCTCTCAACTTTGGAGGCCAAAGTCATGAGCTATGGTGTAAAGGTGGTGAAGAGTTTTTCTTAAAAAACATGGTGATAGAAAGTAGAGATTTCTCCAAATCTTGCTTTTGGTTCACCAGCTTGATTTCAAAAGACAGCAGAGTAAAAAAAGCCATTGCCACACTTAAAAAGTTCCGCCCAAAGCAAATTAAGGTCATTCCAATGGGACAAGGTAACAAAGTCAGTCGTTTTGTAGCTTGGACTTTCCTCACTGATGAAGAACAAAAAGAATGGGCTAAAGAGCGGTGGAAATAAACTTCTGCTACTTAAACCAAAACTTTAAAAAGGGATGTTATCGCTCAGAGCGATAACATCTCTTTGTCATAAAAAACAGCACAACTAATGTTTTAGTTGTTAAACTAAATAATTAGTTATACATTTGTCGCACCAGAAATAGTTAGATCTATTCTGGAATGATACCAATGAAAATTGGTATTATTTTTGTTTTCATCAACTAAGAAATTAGTTCATAAAAAATAAGACATGGATAGTAAAAGACTAACAAAGGCAGAAGAAGAAATCATGCAAATTCTATGGGATTTGAAGGAGGCTTTTGTCAATGAAATCATAGAGAAGTTCCCTGAACCTAAACCTGCCTATAATACGGTATCTACTATTGTACGTATTTTGGTGAAGAAGAAATTTGTGGCTCATAAAGCCTTCGGAAAATCTCATCAATACTATCCGCTTATGAGCAAAAAAGAATATGCCGATAAATACTTTAGCAATTTCGTTCAGAATTATTTTAGCAACTCTTACCAGTCTTTAGTTTCCTTTTTAACCCGACAAGAAAAGCTCGACATTAAAGACATGGAAGCCATTAGAGCCATGATGGATGATGAAATAAGCAAGCAAAAAGGAGGTGAAAATGAATAGTTTTATTATTTACGCCATAGAATCGAGCATGAGCCTATTCCTACTCTTTGGACTCTATTACCTCGTGCTTCGCAAACAATCTCATTTTCTATTTAACCGAATCTTTCTACTGATATCGCTACTGACTTCTTTTGTGATTCCTCTCATCGATTTTAGTTTTATCAGCAATACCGCTTTATATCATGTTCAGTTGGATGAGGTTATCATAGGAAATCAAATCATACAAGAACAAGCTAGTTCGTCTTTCTCAATACTTTCCTTACTTTATGGAATTTACTTCACTATAGCTGGATTTTTACTACTGAAATTTGTTTGGGAATTGTTTTCTGTAATGAATATAAAAAGTAAATCCACAGCAACTATTGGTGAATATAATCAAGAGAAAATCTTCATCAACCAAAATCACAATTTCAGTTTCTTTAATTGGATCTTTATTAAGGAGGAAGACAAGGATAGCCTACCCATTATTGAACATGAAATGTCCCATACAAAAATGCTTCATAGCTACGATATTGTTCTCATCAAAACCATGCAAATTCTATTTTGGTTCAACCCAGTTCTGTTTTTAATAGAGAGAGAACTACGACTACAACATGAATATGCAGTTGATGAGAAAGTCTTAAAACAATCGAAGAGTATTCCCAATTATCAGCAATTATTGCTCAACCAAGTTTTTCAGGTAGAGTTTAATTTAATCAGCAATCATTTCAATCAAACATTTTTAAAAAATAGATTTATCATGATGACAAAAAAAGAAAACAAAAAGTGGAGTCGTTTATTTTTAATGGCTTTTTTAAGTATGGCATTTATTTCTCCTGCCTTTGTGAGTTGTACCATGGACTCAGCAAAAGAAGAGGCTAATAGTGAGATAGAAGAAGTGGTAGTAACAGCAAAAACACCTAAAAATGTTGAAGCTAAGGAAGAAATCATTACCGAAGCACCAAACATAGAAACTAAAGAAGATGTCTTCTTAGTTGTGGAAAACATGCCTATGTTTCCTGGTGGAGAAAAAGCAATGTATACTTATATTGCTAAAAACGTGACATATCCTGAAAAAACAAAACAAGCGGGCATCCAAGGTCGTGTGTTTATAGGTTTCATTGTGGAAAAAGATGGCAGCATAACTGATGTAAAAATTGATAGAGGAGTATCACCAGAAATTGATCAAGAGGCTATAAGAGTCATTGAGTCAATGCCAAACTGGAAACCTGGTGAACAAAAAGGTAAACCTGTAAGAGTACAGTATAGATTACCTTTAAAGTTTACTCTTAACTAGAGTACAAAGAAAACCATGAAAATAAAAAAGCCTGCAATTGCAGGCTTTTTTTATATCTAAGGATTCATATTACAAACTTTCACTGGAATCTTAACCACAAATTGGCTTCCATTTCCTTCTTGAGTATTAAACTCAATTTCACCATTCAATAGATCAACCATAGCTTTGGTAAGGGTGAGCTTTAATCCTGTTCCATCGAAGCTGGCCTGTTCCCCATAAAACATAATGTGCTTTTTAATACTGCGGCTAATGGTTTCTGGTAACTCAGCATGATCACTTGAAATTTTCAATACCAAAAACTTATCATTCTCAATTGCTGTCTCCAAACTAATACTTTTGTTATCGATAAATTTTATCAAATTAGAAAGAAGGTTATCCAGAATTCTACGCAATTGATATGGGTCAGTATATACACAAGCATCTTGAGGAAGCGAAGGATTATGCTTCTTGGTCAAATAAATATTTTTACTTTGTGCCAGTTCTTGGAAATCAGAAATAAAAGTCAATAGGAACACATTGATTTCAAATTTCTCCATCCTCACGTTTACCTGAAGATTTTCAATCTTAGTTAAATCAGTAAGATCACCCAAAAGTTCAATTAATTGTTCCGTGTTTTTTTCTATCAATGAAATAAACTCATCCTTCTCTTCAATGGTAAAATAACTATCTTTCAACAAGCCAGTAAAACCAAGTATGGAATTCATTGGTGTTCTGATCTCAAAACTCATTTTTTCCATGAGGCCCAGTTCGCTAGCTGCTTTAATATCGGTTCTTTCAGACATTAAAGCCAAATCCCCAACTAATTCCTCCATTTTAGATTGAAATTCATTATCCGATAAATTCGCTTTTCGTTGCATTAAATCTGCAGCAGCATGACTTAGTTTGTTGATTGAAGAACTCATTGTTTCTAGTTTTCTGTGGTTATACAATAAAATATATTGTGAATTCTATATCTAATATACGAATAAAAATAGAGTAAATAAAAT
>JADGDY010000097.1 GCA_016744655.1 Bacteroidales bacterium
AGACTTGGCTTTACACAAAATGATAGACGAAGTGCTCACCCGCCAAAGAAGGCAGGAATTGGATTTATACAAGCTTCATTCAAAAGACGATTCATTTATGCAAGCCTTTTTTGATACCATGAAGCTATTGATTGATTAATTGATTGATTGATTGATTGATTATGGGGATGTGGGTTAGAATAGTATACCAGAAGTATAATATTTTATTATCTACAAAATGTAACTCCATGCTAGGCCGGATTTGCAATTAGGCCATACAGAACTGAATAATCGGATTACAATTCCGATAGAGCTATATATAAATAAAATCATATTCTAATTTTTAAAGCATTATGACACCAAATAACGACTTTCACTACAGAATCATCAAAGCAAGAGTATCAGAAACGCTCTTTAAGGAATTGTTTCAAAATTGTGGCATACGGTGTTTGAATATGGAATGGAGCGTACTGTTCCTAATATTATTGGGAAGATACAAGATAGGAATGAAGAAACTGCTTTACAAATTCGTTCAATGCCCGATTTTGTGGTTCAAAACTCTGTTAATGGTAAACTCGATTATTTAGAAGTGAAATATCGCAAAAATGGTCAATTCAACTTCAGCAATCTATTAAAAGACTACCCCTACCACAATGCTATCTTTGTGATTGTAAGCAAAACAAATATTTACGCCATTAGCTATAAAGAATTAATGGAACTCAACCATGGCGAAGCTCTATGTAAATTAGAAAACTATAAACACTTTACCTTAAATACTGCATTAATAGAAAAATATAAAGGCTATGCCCAAGCTTTCTTTTCTGGGGTGGAGTGATTGGTAAAGGTTTCTACTCTTACCACTACCGCTGGGTTGTGTTAGATGGCTTCACTTAGTTCACCATGACTGTCCTTTCCAAGAACTTGGGCCTAGATTCTTGTTTCGTAGTGTACACCTGATAATATGATAAGAGATTTCTGATGAGCAATAATTTTTAATTGAAATATCAAAACTACAGTTCAGTGGAACTGTGTTACTCATAGAAAATAGCAATCACTGGGCACTTAACACAGCTCTCTGAGCTGTGATTATTCATCTGCCATTTCAACGAAATATAATGAAGGAGAAATCTGATTGCAGGATAAAGAAATGTCTCTACCGAAGAACATTTCTTCTTTGATATAAAAAGGAGGTTTCTACTATTGTCTCAACTGCTGGGTTGGATTTACAATCCGACCACATACATCACCGACACAAAAAAACAAAGGCAATCAAACATATGCAATCCCAATTATTGTAGATATAAATATTATCGGATTGCAAATCCGATAAAGCTCGAGTGAGAAACCTGTCTTATCAGAATGAGAGCCTTCTATTATCTAAAACAAGAGAATAGAGCTGCCTCTATTATCATAATATATTTCTCAATAAAAAAAGAACCGCTCCATCTGAAAATACAGATAGAAGCGGTTCCCACTAATCATTAAACATTTCTAAAATTTATTCTCTCCTTATTCTCTAATTATTATTTTCTTTGAAATGGTATTACTTCCTGATTTTAGCTTCAGCATATAAATACCACTGCTAAAACCTTTGGTATTTATAGTTACTTGCTGCCCTTCTACCCTTTCGGAATAAACCAAAGCTCCTGTTGTATTGTAAATCTCAACAAAGTTTAGCTTTTCTGAAGTGGTAATTTGCAAGAAATCTTTAGCTGGATTTGGATATACTCTAAAACTCATATCCTCTACTCCTTCTACACCTACTAAGAACTCTACCTTATTGGAATAACAGAATTCGGAATTTCCTTCCTCGTAAACTGCCTCTACTGCATATCTCATTTCACCTGTAATACCTGAAGTAGTTTGGTCGATATAATCAGTACTTAAAATAGGCTCCTCATTTACCTGAACCCAATCTGTTCCATTGGCCACATCATTGGCTTGTCCTCTATAAATATTATAAGAAAGCGCTGCTTTATCACCATTCTTTCCTCCTACTTCCATAATATGAGGGCGAACAAACATAGAATAATTGGGCAGGTTTTGTCCTGTTGGGTCCCAGAATAAACTCAATAATTCTGGTTCTGAACCTGGGTATTTAATATATGCTGTATTTGGCATAATGAAATCCCAATCAGAAGCGATACCTAAGAAATGACTGGTTTCTGGATTGTTTTTCCAATGAATCATTACATAGTAATCACCTGTAATCGTAAGATTTGGTAAATCCAATGTCATCCACTGGAAATATGGTGTCATAAAGGATTCCGAAGAAGCAATATATTCACCATCCTCATCTAATACATCTACTATTACCTCTTGCTCTGAGCCATTAAAGTCTATGGTCCAGTATAAATCTACAGCGGTAACAGTAATGGTTCCATTATTTTCAAACTTATTTCCTATCCAAACTTCTTCCATAATATCATTGGCCAATCCATCAATATCGTAGCCATTATCATTAATTATAATAGAACGCTCACTATCAGTAGGCTCCTCCCAGTTTACATTGCTTTGTCCACTGCCATAGTCGGCCAATACATTAAAAGCAGATATAAACTCTTCTTCCATCACCAATGATCCCAAATCATAATCATCTCCTTCAAGTACCAATGAATCTATCACATAATCGTAATATCCATAAAGGCTCATGGTCACTTGGTAATAGGTATTTCCATATACATTGGCAATAAAGATATTTCCATTCTCGGTACTGCTCTCTATATAAGTGGTATAACCGTCCATTTTAAAACCAACATTGGCCAAAGGAACATTCTCATCATTGCTACCCACAATATTTGCGCTTAAATTGATTTGAGGTCTTAAAGCCAAATTGAAATCTAGAATTTGAGCATCCTCTGCTAAAGTTATGTCTATACTTAAATCATCATAGCCAAAATAGCTTGCTGTTACTGAATAGTCATCATGTAAAACAGGCTGCAGTTCGTAATAACCATTTTCATCTGTTGTGGTAGTTACTAAAGTGTTATCAATAACAATATCTCCTCCTGAAATCGGATTGTTATTCTCATCGTAAACCATTCCTGAGATAATTCCCATGTTGGCATCATCAGGCTGAATAACAAAAGTAGTAATTGGAAAACGTTCTATTAAATCAGGATACTGACTAGGATTTTCTGGAGTTTGTTCCATTTCAATAGCAGAACGTGTTCTCACCACTCCCTCCGAAAGACTATGACGGAAATTGGTATTGGTAAAGAAATAGCTGGGTTCTTCAGTAAAATGTTGGGTGATTAAATTTGAGGTGCCATCGTAGAAATAAGGTTCATCGAAAGGAATAAATAAAGTTCCTTTACCTGTGATATTGTGATCTATATAGATAGTTCCATCATAAACCAAGTCCATTTCTTCTACCGGGAACCATTCACTTTCCAAATCGTTTTGCATACTTGGTGCCAACCACACTTTTAAAGGTACATGAGATCCATATTCATTACAAAAAACATATTCATAGGACATTCCATAAATATATCCAGGTGTTCCAATTTCATGGGTATAATATACAGTTTGTACCAAATCGTTAGGTCCAAAACCGCCTATTCTAATGGCATTGAAAGGAGCATATAATGAAATAACTTGTGAAATACCTGTTTTGTTTTCTTGGGTGTTGTTTGCTACTGTATATACTGGAAGTTCTTTATTGGAATTATTCGACATGTTCTCATCATTAGAATAAATTAAATTCACCTGATAAAAATCATCTCCTACAGTTGTTGGAATATAGCTAATATTGAACCAAATAGCATCGAAAGAAGCAATATCTTGTCCTGTTTCTGTGGCAAGAACATCTCCATTACTATTCACTAATTCCAAAGTATAATCTGAACCTAATACATCATTTAAACCATAGTTTTTCACTTTAGCTCTCACCTGTGATTCTTCATCCACATAATGGATTCTTTCAGTTCTTACTCTATCCAATAAAAGGTCATTATCTTCTAGGTATAAAGATGCCGTACTATATACATCGTCTATTCTCACCAAACCAGCTTCATTGGGTGTATGGTCACAAACAATTCCAATATACTGGGCACCAGCAAGTGCACTGATATCAAAAGAAAAGTCGTTCCAAATATTCCCGCTATCATCTATACCTTCTGCAATAATGGTGAGCTCACCCGTCTGACCATCTTTACCAATAATACTAACAATACCTTTATCGAAGGCTGCTGGAATAAATCCTCTAAAACCAAATACATCACCATCCTCAATATTCATCAAGGGAGTAAATACAGTATCTACAATATCTAAATCATTATAGTTTGCACCCTGTAAATTTATATAAGTATTTGAAGTATCATTATACTGTGGGAACCACCAATCAAGTTCTCCCCAAATGGTTTTCCATGCGGTAGGTGGAAAGTCTGGATTCTGAAAACCTTCATATAGTTCTCCTACTGTATAGGTTTCTTTTAGAGTATTATTCATTGGGCTCAAATCGTAAGCTACATCTACAAAACCTACCAATTCGTTAATTCCTTCAGGAAAACTATAAGTTCCAATTGTAATTTGCT
The DNA here is from genome assembly GCA_016744655.1 of Bacteroidales bacterium. Classification (GTDB taxonomy): domain Bacteria; phylum Bacteroidota; class Bacteroidia; order Bacteroidales; family UBA12170; genus UBA12170. The sequence continues at coordinate 4,515 of JADGDY010000097.1, forward strand.
TGGTTTCTCCTGGTGCAATATTTTGTGCTGTAAAATCAACATTGAGTTCTTCAATTGTATTCACTAACAAACGTGCGGTAAAATCATTTACGGTTTCAACTCCTTCATTGCGAACAGTAAATATCACATTTCGCTCTTGTACATTAGGATAACTACCATCAGGAGAAATTTCTGCTAAAACTAAATCGTAAGACAATCCGACAGAATATTCTCCACTTGTTTCATCGTTTATTGCATTTTCATCACCATCTAAAACCAATATCGCTTCTATGGCATATAATCCATTAGCCGAGAAGTCATAAGAACCAATATTGATTAACTTTTCTCCATCAGGAAGAATATTTGCATTATCGCCACAGTACTGTGTTTGTGATTCCCCGTTAACTGTCCAATCGATACATAATTCGCTAATATTATCAGTTCCGTAGTTTTTCACTTTTATATAAACATCTTCCTCTTGACCTGTTTCACTATATCCACTTGGAGAAACAACAGCTTCTAAACCTCCATCTACAAAAGTATTTGGAGCAACAACAACATCATCAACACGCCAAACAGCAGCATTATCAACATAGAATGCGATATAGATTTGCTCCCCATTATAAGCGCCCAAATCGATGAAATTATCTTGCCACCAACCAGCAGCTACAGCAGTATACACTGAAACAAAATCTCCGTCAGTAGGGTTTCCACTGCCGGTAGAAATACCCACATTACAAGTAGTTCCAGTCCATCCTGAACCAAAATCTCTAAATGTTAATTGATAATTATCTGCATCAATGGTAATTGGAGGAGCTATCAACCAATTGTCGTTACCGCCTTCCTCCCATATATGCAATGAAGATAACATTCCTGCATCATGCATCCATTCGCCTTCTGGGCCATTATTAATAATATTCCAATTTTGAGGAGGCCATACATCAAAGTATTCTTCAAGTAAGACTGCTTGAGTCGATTTAATAGTATTTGTAGTTGTGCTTTCGTCTACAAGCTCAAAAGCTGGACGAGTTGGGCTCACAAAATTGCTGGTCTTTTCTCCAATGGTAAGGGCTTGATTTCCCTTAGGAGTCAATCCTGTTCTTTGCACTTTTGTAGGATTCTGTGAAAACCCTATAAAAGCAAAAAACAGCATTGCGATTGTAAAAATTGCTTTTTTATTCATAGTAGTTGATTTATAATTTTTAAATATTTTTTGATTCATTATGTGTGAATAAGTCATCAATGGCCATTATTTGATTGCAATGATACTTCAAGCAAAGTACATCCAGCAACTATTTACATCTACTTTGGTTTCACATGGCATTTTTTTTGCGGTCACAAAAGCTTCACAAATAGACCTACAGGATTGATTTGCTGATTATTATGATATTTACATTTTTTCACAATGCATTTTTTATCTGCTTTATTCATGCTGTTCACTTCCTTATAATAGCACTTAAAAACAATTGGACATTCTACCATAAAGCACTGATAACATGATAGTAATAATGATTTTCGTATTAGAAATAGGTCTCAATAAAACCTTCCAACATAATTTTCAATTCCTAGAGTCTTCACTTTTACGGTTTAAAATGGCATTTGCAACATTGAAAACCTTTGCAATTAAACATCCATAAACCTCAGATTAAAAACACATTACAAGCCTTGTGAAACTAATATTACCTATTTTATAATTTTAGTAAAGACTTTATAACTTATTGAACAGCAGCTATGACATATGCTTATGCTAATATTGCCTCAACAGATAATTAGGAGGGGAAATTATATAAAAACTACTTTCCTAGAAAAAAGAATACACAAACAAATTAGTTGAAATAAAGTCAAATTAAAATGATGAACATGAAAAAATATCTATTAATTCTTGGACTAGCATTATTTATAAATCAAATATCAGCTCAAACTACTGCGGTAAATGAAAGCTTCGAAACATGGCCGCCTTCAGATTGGGCTGAATATATGTATGAAGACGGAGGCTGGGAAGGAAGTATCCTTTGGCAGTCAAATCTAGGATATGGTGGAGGAAATTGCGCCAAACACAAAATTGAAAACAACGCCACCGATGATTGGTTGGTTAGCCCTCAAGTGAATATCACCAGTGATAATTATGAATTAAACTTTTTTGAACAATCTACCGATTTAGCCTATTATACTTATCAAGCCATATATATTTCTACTGCAAGTGGAAACCCCGAAGATGGTGATTTTGTGGAACTTGCCGAAAGATTACAAGTTGAAGGCACTTGGACAGAGCATAATATTGATTTAAGTGCCTATAATGGAGAGTCTATTTATATTGCTTTTGTCTTCCAAGGAGATACTGAATGTTGGACTCATTGGGATATTGATGAAGTCACCATTGCTCCTACTGATTTAACAGATGGCGCCTTAACTGAAATTATAAACCCTGTAGGAATCAGTCCAAACCCAAGTACCGAGAATATAATAGTAACACTTCACAATTTCGGAACTTCAGCCATCACAAATGCAAGCATAGAATGGAGTATCAACGAGGTGGCACAAACACCATATATCTTAAGTGGAGTGAACATTACTCCCGGAAATGAAAGCAATATCAATATAGGTTCCTATAATTTTGCGAGTTCTGGAGATTATCAGATAGATATCAATTTAGTATTAGATGGTGATATCAATTTACCTAATAATGAGATTTCTGGAATCTATTATGTTTCCGACCCAAAAGATGCAAAAATCACAAATATTAGTCCGAATGGGTACCTCCCATCTTCCGGAGAAAGAGAAGTCATAGTATCAATGATTAATAATGGTGACTTTGCCATTGAAGAATTGAGTATTTCATGGAATGTAGATGAAATAGAGCAAACTGAATATGAAGTTACAGGTTTAAATATTCAACCAGGAGAAGAAATCAGCTTTAATATTGGCACCTTTACTTTCACTGATGGATTAAACAATTTATTTGCTCAAATCAACTTAAGTGCAGATAATAACCTGACAAACAATTCAATGACCAGCTACGTGGCTGTAAACACCCTTTGGGAAAGTTTTGAAGGTGAAGTATTTCCGCCAGAAATGTGGACCGCACAAGACTATCCTTTCAAAGACTATTGGTTTCCACAACCTCATGGCCCCAACTATTATGTTGCCATGACTGATAACAATATGTTTGGAGCCATTTCCGATACATTATTTACGCCCCTTTTAAATATTGAGGATGGTGATGTGTTTAGTTTTTGGGTGAATAACAGCATGGTTTTTACTAATAGCGATGTATTAATCTGGAAAGATGGAAGTACAGGAGAGGTTCACTTAATTGGCGAAATTGAATCAGAACTAGAAGATTGGGATGAAGTTATAATGGATATTTCTGTAGCTGCTGGTATTAATTATATTGGTGTTGTAAATGAAATGCCTAGTAGTTTTGGAACCAGTTCTTATGACCTATTTACTTCAACGGCTAGTGTTTTTCATTATGATAATGACCTTGGAATCAGAAAACTAGATTTTGAATATCTAGCTAAGCAAAACGAAGAGCATTTATTTAATGTCAACATTAGAAACTACGGAATCAACTCTATCATTGGTAGTGATTATACCATACAAATCAGAACCGAAGCTGGTGATATTCTTGGTGAGGAAGCTGGTGTAAATCTAGAAGCGTGGGAAGAAGGAAACATTATTGTCCCTCACACTTTCAATAATATAGAAGACACAAAAGTTTATGCCATGATTGTTTTTGATGAAGATCAGTCTTTAAAAAACAATAAATCATTTAAACAAGGGATATATGTTGTTCCTTCTGATTATCAAGCCTATGACATAGGTCAAGCAGATGATGTTAACTTAAATATTCCATTTAACACCCAAGGTGATACTTATTCTATGGGTGAAGATGACATCTCACAAGTTCTATATTATGAAGAAGAGCTTGGAGGAAGTGGTTATTTATATGGAATCACACTTTATTATCATGAACTATTTGGAGTGGGCCAAAACCTTCCTTTAGATGTTTGGATAAAGCAGACAGATTTGGAAAACTTAGAAGGCGGATGGATTCCAACAGAGGAAATGCAATTGGTATTTAATGACTCTATTGATGTTTTCCCTGGGCATAACTCCGTTTACATTCCCTTTACTGAACCCATACTTATTACAGGAAATAATAATGTAGCAATCCAGTTCTACCAATACAATCCAAGTTGGCCTTCAACATCCTGCAGATTCTATGCTACTCAAAACCCAGATGGCCCAGTTCGAGCGATTAGCTTAAATGATGTTTACGATCTAGATCCTAATGATGTACCTGATTATTTTGGCAGCCATACTGACCATCCTTTCACTACTTTTGTTTTCCAAAACATCAATGAGAATGGTAATATTAGTGGTATCATTACCAATGAAGCAGATCAAGGAATCGAAAATGCAAGTATAAGAGCAGTGGAAGCCAATATTGAAGCAATTTCTGATAATACTGGACATTATACCATCACAGATTTACCTTATACAAACTACAATCTACAAGTAACAGCTTTAGGATATTATGATCAATCTCAAACTGTTAATCTAGATGCACCAGAAATAAGTGCTGACTTTATAATGATAGCACTTCCAATCATCAGCATCAATGGACAAGTATTTGGAAGCAATGCTCCAACTATGCCATTATCAGATGTTTCAGTTCAACTATCAGGTTATGAAAGCCAAGCTGCGAGCACAAATACTGATGGACAATTCAATTTTGAAACCGTATATGGAGACCAATATTATACCTTAAATCTTCAATATGAGGGCTACGATGATTACACTATAGAAATTGAAGCCTTAACAGAGAATATCGATTTAGGAGACATTATTCTGAATGAGAGCAAACTAACTGCCTTTAATGTACAAACTGTTGCTGGCTCAAACACAGCTTCTATTGAGTGGGAACAACCTTTAGTTGGAGAGAGAATACAACTACAAAATGATGATAACCAGTTAGTTTATAGTCTTACAAATGAACCATATGAGGATGTTAGACTTGGGAATTATTTCCAAAACAATGAACTTATCACTCTCACTTCTGTAGATATTCATTTTGATGTATACGATAATGCCACTGACTTAGTAAGTATAGACATTCTTGACGAGTATGGTGAGTTATTGGTATCAAGTGTAAGTTTTCTGACCTATCACGATACAGTATTAAAAGTGGACATCCCCAATATTTCGATTGAATCAGATTTCTATGCCATGTTACATTGGAAAGAAAATGAATTAGGAACCGATGCACTAGGAATTGATTATAGCGAGTTTGTTGAAAACACGGCTTATATTCAATATCCAGGTTCAGCACCACAAATGCTATCCGATTTCTTAGGAATGCCAAGTGTTTCAGCTATGATTAGAGTGAACACCTTGCAAGTTGACCAAGGAAAATCACCTAAAGAAGTTCTAGCCTATAATATATACAGAGGCCCGGCTCATGAAATTCATACTGCACCTTGGACATGGGAAGCTATTAATGCGGAACCTATAACTGAACAATATTATATAGACTACGATTGGGGAAATTCGGGTTCAAACACCTATACCTATGCTATAGAAGCTATTTACACAGAAGGGAATTCCGAATTTTGCTTTTCAAACTTTGTAGACCTGATTATTGCCACTGAAGATTTGGAAAATGAAAGCTTCAGCATTTATCCTAACCCAACAGCAGACCATATATATTTGGAGGGAATGGAATCAGAAACCATCTACATATATAATATTCAAGGCATACTGGTTTATGAAGGCGAAATTAAATCTGATTTAGAACAAATTTCATTAAAGCATTTAAGTATTGGTGAATACTTAATACAAGTAGGACAAAATTCAAGGTCCCACAAGCTTATCATTAATAAATAGAATTAAAAAAGAAGCTGTCCGAGAAGTTTGATAAATGTCGCCGATTTCTTTTCGGGCAGTTTAATTCAACAAAAACCAACAACCCCTTAAGCCTTGACTATATGATACTTAACTGTTTTTATGAAACTAATGTTACCCATATTTCCTAAGGATGTATACATTTTGTAGCGCATAAAAACAGTCATTAAATCAAAAGAGCCTATATCATTGCAAAATCAAATTAAATCAGAATGACCAAACGAAATAAAGATAAAGATGAGGTGGATATTCTTATCAAGAGAAAAAAGAATGAGAATGAAGCCCTGAGGAAGATATTAAAAGAGCTTGAATCGAATCAGCCAAAGAAAAAAGTGAATAATAAATCATAAAACTAAGCACCATGAGAAAATACTTATCTATTTTACTACTAATTTTTAGTTTTAGCCAAATAAATGCCCAAACCAACCTCACTGAAGCGGTTGATTTTGAGGTCACCGATTTAGAAGGCAACCAAATTCACCTTTTCGATTTGTTAGATAATCAAGGAAAGTATGTACTTATTGACTTCTATTTCACAACCTGTGTTCCTTGTCAAGGTGCTGTTCCAAAGGTTAGTGAGGCTTATGAGTATTTTGGTTGTGGTGAATTCGACATTGAATTTATAGCCATGGATTTCGGAAATACAGATGAGCAGTGCCATGAGTTCGACGAGGAATTTGGAGTGGCCTACCCTTCTGTAAGCGGAGTAGAAGGTGGTGGTACAGCAGTATGCGAAGCTTATGGAATACCAGTTTATCCAACTTTTGTTCTCATTGCTCCCGATCATAGTATCCTCGAACAAAATATTTGGCCCATTCCAAATGCAGAGTCATTAATTGAAACTTTAGAAGGCTACGGAATATCTCAGAACTATTGTGCTTTGGAAGCAGATTTCATTGCCTATAATAACGATATCTGCTCGGAGAACTATATGCTTTTTCACGATAGATCTTTAGGGGAGGTAAGTACTTATGAATGGACTTTTGAAGGCGGCTACCCTCCCACTTCCAATGAGCAAAACCCAATGATATACTTTCCCGACCCAGGAAATTTCGATGTGAGCTTGACCATATCTAACGATGACGAAGAAACCACTTTCTCTCAGGAAGAATTGGCAAGAGTGCATAATTGCATGGGAGAAGAAGAAATCAGCAGTTTGGAAATTAAAGTTAGTCCCAACCCTTCTAATGGCTTGTTTCAAATACACTGTCCCAATCAAGAAAACTATAGCATAAAAATAATTGACCTAAAAGGAGCAATTATACATCAATACACCTCCTCTGATGAATTCTATTCTCTAAACCTCACTCATTTAGATAAAGGCATTTATCTATTACATGTAAGCACTAATCAATACTTAAAACAACAAAAGATAATTATAAAGTAGAATTTTTCAATTGAGTGTGTGTATCAAACTTCAACTCAAAATTAATTAAGACCACAGTTTCAAATAATTTAAGACCCTTGAAAGATAATTATTCAAAAAACCATTACATACAATTGTCAGTCAGATGAATAAGCTGTATTTTTACAGGATGAAAACACCGTAAAGTCCAACACTAGCAGACTGTATTTATGATTTACAAACAATACTGTCCAATACAATTCCCATTTTTTTAAAAAAGATAGGCAAATTAGGTGATAAAGATTTTTCTAAAGGGGGAAATGCTATCCCATCCTATAAAGGCGTTTTATTATTTAAAATGTATTCTAGAAACCTAGTATGGCTCAAGTGATCATGTGGTTGAAGATAGAATAAACGATAGAATTATATTAGAGAGTTTAAAAATAGTGATAAACAAAATGAGATAGCAAATAAGTATCAGAATTATATCCGTTCGTATTGGGGTGTTGAGAATAAATTACATTGGACCTTAGATGTTGCCCTTTCAGAGGATGCATTACGAAAAAGGAATAAGAATGCTTCTCAAAATAGCCCTGAATTTATTGCGAAATGAAAAAATAGAAAAACAGGGAATACTTGGAAAAAGGCTTAAGGCGGAATAGAAAGAAGTGTACTTATTGAAGGTGCTTAATATTAAAGTATGAGTTTGCCCTGGGATGAAAGTAGGCCCATAGTTACAATAGGTTTTTAGTATCTTCGCAACTATGAATGAAATTGAAATTAGAACTGTAAATGTGACTCAATATTTACAGCCTTTGCGAGAAGGAGGCTCCATGCCTGCTATTGTTAAAGCAGATGATGACTTTACTTATGTATTGAAGTTTAGAGGTGCCGGACAAGGAACAAATGCCTTGATTTCGGAGCTTATTGGTGGTGAACTGGCAAGGGCCATTGGTTTAAAAGTCCCAGAATTGGTGTTTATGAATTTAGATGAATCTTTTGCAAAGACTGAGCCTGATGAGGAAATTCAAGACCTATTAGACTTTAGTGTGGGTTTAAACCTTGGTTTACATTTCCTTACTCCTTCCATCACATATGATCCTATTGCCTCTAGCACAGATGATCTAACAGCATCGAAGGTAGTATTATTGGACAGTATGATTTCAAATATTGATAGAACTGCAAAAAACACCAACCTTTTAATTTGGAGTAGAGAGCTGTGGCTCATAGACCATGGAGCTAGTTTCTATTTTCATCATAATTGGGAAACATGGGAAAATCATTTAGACAGAACCTTTCCTTTAATAAAAGACCATGTACTTTTAAAAAAAGCTCGAAAACTTAAGGAAGCTGCTGAAGACATCAAAAGCAGACTAAGTGATGAAAAAATAGAAGAAATTATTTCTATTATACCAGATGACTTTCTACAAGACGAATCTGCTCCCCTATCTATTTCCGAAATGAGAGGAGCCTATATCAAGTTCATCAAGACTAGATTATCAAAAATTGATTTATTAGTTAAAGAAGCGCAAGATGCAAGATAAAGTCACATTTGAATATGCGGTTATACGAGTAGTTCCGAGAGTTGAACGAGAGGAATTCTTCAACGTGGGTGTGATTTTGTTTTCCAAGCGAAAGAGATTCCTTGGCGTGAAGTATAAAATCAATGAAGACCTACTCAAAGCCTACTCAAGTATTTTAGATCTGGATTTCCTTAATCAGTATTTACAATCTTGGGAGTTAATTTGTCAAGGCAAAACCGAAGGCGGACCAATAGCCCAATTTGAAATCTCAGACCGATTTAGATGGCTTGCAGCTTCTCGTAGTACTGTTATTCAAAGCTCAAAAACACATCCCGGTTTGTGCAAACATCCTGAAAAGGTACTCGAACAACTTTTTGAGGAGTTTGTATTATAATATAGTTTTACTCCTCTTACACTTTCTATTTTATTGATTTCCCTCCTCAATTTTCCATTTATTGAAGATTAGATTTTTTCATAACTTTACAAGCCAATTCTACAACACATGAATTATGAAAAAATTACAGAGTTTAGTTTTACTCTTTCTCACCATTACCTTGTCTAGTTGTTTTCAAAATAATTTCAATACGGAAGGTTTGGTTGGCGATTTAAAAGTGGAATCTATTAATAAACGTTCTTGCTTGGAAATTCCTTTTTACCAGGTCATCGAGGAAAATAGAGCCAATGAAATATTAATTGATAGTATCAAAATTCGGGTGCAATCATATGATTTCTTTGAAATGCAATCTAAGAGAGTGAATGGATATTATTACCAAAGAATCGACATTACTGGCATCACCAATCAAGAAAAAACATACCGAGCCATCATAGAATTTAAAGATTGTGATTCATTATATAAAGAACCGAATTTAGATTCTAATAATAACCTTATCAAAATTCAATATCCAAAATCTAGCTTAAATAGTATTCTCAATATGCTTGAGAATGAGTATGCTGTTCTTCTTCACTATCATAATTGGGAAAAGACTGGAAAATGGGCTGGCCTATCATATTATAAAGAGAAATAGATTTCCTATCTTTTACTAGTTTAAAAATATTTCACTTGTTTTGTGAAGAACAAAAAAGCTCCCCCGAAAATCGGAGGAGCTATATCTTTATCAAGAAACTTAGAATTATAATCTACCGTTTCTTTCTCTTTTTCTATCGTGTTCGCTCAATAAAATCTTACGGATACGTAATGATTCAGGAGTTACTTCTAAGTATTCGTCTTTTCTAAGATATTCCATTGCTTCTTCTAAAGAAAAACGAATTGGAGGAACAATAACCACCTTATCATCAGCACCAGAAGAACGCATATTACTCATCTTTTTTGTTTTAGTCACATTAATAACTAAATCGTCTTGTCTGATGTGCTCTCCAATAACTTGTCCCTCGTAAATATCTTCGTTTGGTCCAATATGAAAAGCTCCTCTATCTTGTAATTTATCAATTGAAAATGGAATAGACATTCCTGTTTCCATTGCTAATAAAGCACCATTTCTTCGGGTATTTAACTCCCCTTTCATAGGTTGATACTCCAAGAATCGGTGTGCCATCACAGCTTCACCTTCTGTAGCGGTTAGCATATTATTTCTTAAACCAATAATACCTCTCGATGGAATTTCAAATTCTAAATGAATACGGTCACCTTTGGTGTCCATAATTTTCATTTCACCTTTTCGTTGAGAAGCCATTTCGATTACTCTTCCACTAAATTGTTCTGGAACGTGAACTGTTAAAAGTTCGATGGGTTCATTCTTAACACCATCAATAGTCTTATAAAGAACCTGAGGCTGACCTAACTGGAACTCATAGCCCTCACGGCGCATGGTTTCTATTAAAATAGACAAGTGAAGAATTCCTCTACCATATACATTATAAGAATCTGGTGAATCAGTTTCTTCAACTTTTAAAGCCAAATTCTTTTCAATTTCTTTAAATAATCTCTCTCTAAGGTGGCGAGAAGTAACATATTTACCTTCTTTACCAAAGAATGGAGAATTATTAATGGTGAAAAGCATACTCATGGTTGGCTCATCAATCTTTACACCAGGCAATCCTTCTGGATCTTCAAAAGCAGCAACAGTATCACCAATTTCAAAATTCTCAACGCCTAATAATGCGACTATTTCGCCACTATGTACAATGTCTTTTTTCTTTTCTTTACCAAGACCTTCAAAAACATATAATTCCTTAATTTTAGACTTGCTAATGCTACCATCACGCTTTACTAAAGACACATTTTGTCCCCATTGTAAAGTACCACGCGTTAGTTTACCAATAGCAATTCTACCCACAAAGCTCGAATAATCAAGTGATGTAATTCTCATCTGTGTACTTCCTTCCACATGCTGAGAAACCGGAATATGCTCTAAAACCACATCCATTAAATGTTTCACATCATCTGTTGGGTTCTGCCAATCATCGCTCATCCAACCTTGTTTTGATGAGCCATAAACCACTGGGAAGTCCAATTGGTCTTCGGTAGCATTTAAGCTGAACATTAAGTCGAATACTTTCTCTACAGCCTCCTCAGGATCACAATTAGGTTTGTCTACCTTATTAACTACTAAAATTGGTTTTAAACCCAATTCAATAGCTTTTTGTAATACGAAACGAGTTTGAGGCATTGGTCCTTCAAAAGCATCAACAACCAATAGTACTCCATTGGCCATATTTAATACTCGTTCTACCTCTCCTCCAAAGTCACTGTGACCAGGAGTATCGATAATATTTACTTTGGTATCTTTATATCTAACCGACACATTCTTCGATAGAATGGTAATTCCTCTTTCGCGTTCCAAGTCGTTATTATCAAGAATTAATTCTTTTACTTCTTGATTGTCACGGAACAATTTCACCTGATGTAAAATTTTGTCAACTAAGGTAGTTTTACCGTGGTCAACGTGGGCTATAATAGCAATGTTTCTAATATCCAGCATTTAGGTCTTTTTAAAATGGCTGCAAAAGTAGTCATATTATCAATAGGTTTTAGATTATTTAATTAGTGATTTGTTAAGGGAATCTTACAGCCCGCAAAAGCATAGTAAAAACAACTGTTTTAGCTTCTTTCCTTTGTTTTTTTACTATCTTTGAGGAACTAAACATAAAACAGATGAAAAAATCCATATTTCTATTTGCAATGGCCATTATGTGCCATAGCATTTTTGCTCAATTCATATCCTATCCCGCTGAAATTGTAGGAGGAACCTATAATTATAAAATGATTTTTGACCAAGAGTTTTACTATCCAGAAACAGCACAGAAAGCGAATGCTGAAGGAGAAGTTATAATTGTATTTACAGTTGGAGAAGATGGCTTTGGGAAAGATTTCTCTGTTGTTCAGTCTGTTCACCCAGATTTGGATCAGGCATATATTGAAATGATGAAATATTTAACTTGGATTCCAGGAAATGAAGATGGCAAAGCCTGTTCAACTCAAGAAAAGAAATACCAGAAGTTTAAAATTAAAAAATATAGCAAACTGATCAAGAAAAGAGGATATGATCAGCCACCTTTTCCTTTTACTCCTTATTCCGAGGAAATGAAATTAGTAGCTAAAAACAAATTGGAGAAAAAGCCACAGCCATATTATAAAGATGCTGAAATCAATGTATTTAAATTTATATCAGAATATATCAAAATCCCAGATGCTGCAGTAAAACAAGGAATAAAAGGTGAAGTAGAAATTGCCTTTATAGTAGAAGCTAGCGGTAGACTAAGTAACTTTAGGGAAATAAAAGGACTTGGTGGAGGATGTACTGAGGAAGCCTATAGATTAATTCAAATGCTAAATTGGGAGCCGGCAAAAGCCTCGGGAAAATATGTAAGGAGCGAATATCAGATTAAGGTTAATTTTGGGAATTCTAAGTATTAGTTTTTAGTGAATGTCAACTTACCATACCTTATAAAATTCTGAAACTATTTGAATTATAAGAACACTAGTTATCTGTTAAAATAATAGATCTAATTTATATGACTGAATCTTTTATACCCATTAAAAACTATATTGATTGATATAAAAAGTTTCTATTTCCCATACTTTTCAAAAGAAAATATTTATTTCGTGAAATACTTGAATTTAAGGGAATCTTGATGACAAAAGCATTTCAGTAGCTATAGCTCACTATAAAAACGGAGCAATTTTTGCGAAGATTTTATTTCTCAATTAAGAAAACACAACTCAACTTATATATTCCTCAATTGGATATTTAATTGAAAATATACTCTGTAAACTCTTATAAAAGTCAATAATTACAGCTGATCGCGGAGTTTTAACAAAAAGACTTTGGTATCTTTTAGGGTCTTTACCACTTCTACATCTGAATCAACTTTGCCTTTTTTGTTTTCGAGAATGAGGGTTTCCTTGGCTCCTTTTAAAGTGTAGCCTTTTTCTTTTACCAAGTGAAAAATCAAATGAAAATTGTCCACATCTTTTGGGGTGAACATACGGTTTCCCTTTTTGTTTTTCTTGGGTTTAATCACTTCAAACTCCTTCTCCCAAAAACGTATGAGTGAAGTGTTTACGTCGAACATTTTTGCTACTTCGCCTATGCTATAATAAAGCTTTTGATGATGTCGAACTTCCATAGAAAAAGAATATTATAATGCTCCTCCTCCACTAGAACTATTAGCTGAACTAATAATTTCTTCGTATTCCTGAGGACTTAAATCGTTAAAGAAATAATAGATTGGATTAACTTTTCTATCGTTGCGAATAACTTCATAATGAAGGTGTGGACTTGTTGACAATCCACTGTTTCCAACTGTTCCAATTACTTGACCACGCTTTACTTTCTGACCTTTTCTTACCTTAAACTTATGCATGTGAGCATATACTGTTTTGTAACCATAGCCATGGTCAATGGTGATTTTATTTCCGTAGCCATAACTCGAACGACTCGCAGAAACAACAGTACCATCACCTGCTGCATAAATCTCGGTTCCTGTTGGCGCTGAGAAATCTAATCCATCATGGAAAATTCTACGCTTATAAATAGGATGTATACGATAACCATAAAACGATGAGATCCTCCGTTTGTATTTATCGCTAATTGGTTGAATGGCCGGAATACAAGCAGTCATCTGATCCATATTCTTCGCCAAATCGTAAACTTCGTCGTATGAGGTAGACTGAACATAAAGTCGATTACTCAATTGATCCAATTTCTTGGTGGTATTGATCAATAAATCGCTATTTTTATATCCCTTGAGTTTCTCGTATCTATCACTTCCTCCAATACCTGCTTGTCGAATTTCTTGTGCAACTGGCTCTGCTTCAAAAATAATACGATAGATATTATCGTCTCTATCTTGTAAATTATCAGCTACTTTTTCTAAACGATCCAACTTTTCTCCCAAAATTTGAGTTTGAAGTTTGAACTGTTCTATTTCACGCTGTTGCATTAACTCTTTAGGTGAATTAAAGAAACTATAGGCAATAAGTATTACGGCGCCAGCGAATATAATACCTGTAAAC